>JANLQB010000589.1:0-7245 GCA_031367565.1 Verrucomicrobiota bacterium | reverse complement strand
CTGGCGTTTGCTTCGTTGCTGAATCCCTCGCTTTTGCGCGCGGAGGAGAAATGGCGCGGGATGGTGAATCCGCTGCATCTCGCGCCGAAGGCGAAGCGGGTGATTTACCTTTGCATGGCGGGCGGGCCTTCGCATTTGGAGACGCTGGATTTCAAGCCGAAGCTGCGCGAACAGCATGGGCAGCCGATGCCGGAATCGGTGACGAAAGGGAAACAGATCGCGCAGCTTCAAGGGCAGGCGCTGAAGTGTTACGGGCCGGAGTTTAACTTTCAGAAGTTCGGGAATTGCGGCGCGGAGATTTGCGAGCTGTTTCCAGAAACGGGCGCGGTGGCGGATGAGATCGCGATCATTCGTTCGATGACGACGGAGGCGATCAATCACGATCCGGCGCATTGTTTTATGAACACTGGGACGATGATTTCCGGGCGGCCTTCGATGGGTTCGTGGATCACGTACGGGCTGGGAACGGCGGCGGAAAATTTGCCGGGATTCGTGGTGCTCACTTCCAATGGAAAGGGCGGACAGAATCAGCCGATCGCGGCTCGGCAATGGTCGGCGGGGTTTTTGCCGAGCCGGTTTCAGGGCGTGCAGTTGCGCGGCAAGGGCGATCCGGTTTTGTATCTGTCGAATCCGGCGGGCATCACGCGCGACGCGCAGCACGATGTCATCCAAGCGGTGAATGCGATCAATGCGCGGACGAATGAACTGGTGGACGATCCCGAGATCGCGACGCGGATCGCGCAGTACGAGATGGCGTTTCAGATGCAGGCGAGCGTGCCGGAATTGATGGAGGTCGCGAACGAACCGGCGAGCACTTTTGAACTATATGGCTGCAAAGCGGGCGACGGTTCATTTGCCTCGAACTGCCTGCTCGCGCGCCGACTCGCTGAACGCGGGGTGCGCTTCATTCAGCTCTACCACAAGGATTGGGATCATCACGGCGGGTTGAAGGAAGGGATTCAGTTCAAGGCGCAAGAGGTCGATCGCGCGAGCGCGGCGCTCATTCGCGATCTCAAACAGCGCGGGATGCTGGATGACACGATCGTGGTTTGGGGCGGCGAGTTTGGGCGCACGCCGATGTCGCAGGGCGGGAATGGGCGCGATCATCACATCGCAGGATTTTCGATCTGGATGGCGGGCGGCGGAGTGCGCGGCGGGCTGACTTATGGATCGACGGATGAGTTCGGCTATGCGGCGGTCGAGGACGTCGTGGAGGTTCACGATCTCCACGCGACGATGCTCCATCTCCTCGGCATCGATCACAAAAAGCTCACCTACAAATTCCAAGGCCGCGACTTCCGGCTCACGGATGTGCGAGGGCAGGTGTTGAAGAAAATTCTGGCGTAGAGCACGGTCACTCGAACCCGACCATCGAGTGGACGTTCAGCCGCGGCAGCGTGGGTATCGGCGAGCGAAATCGTGATGTCTGCGATCGGTTTGCCTCCGGGCGAGTTGATGTCCTGCCAATCCGGATGCTGCACTTCATCCCGACGAGCGCCTCGGGGCTCAAGTGAACTTCACCGCACGACTTCGATGCCGTCGGGGGCTTTCACGTCCGACTTAATGCTCCCATCCGCCTGCCGCTCGTGCCGGACACGGATGATCCCTCGTGGGGTGGGGTAGGTGCCTTCGGCCCATTTCAGGGAGCCGAGTTGCGGGGTGATGCGGACTTTGGTGAAGCCGGGTTCAAGGGGCTGGATGCCGAGCACGCTTTGACTGAGCCACGCGGTCGGGCCGCTGGCCCAGCCGTGGCAGAAGCTGTGGCGGAAGCCTTCGTAGCAATACGCTCCGAAGTCGCCGTGCAGATCTTTCTTACCGGCGGGGACGAGTTCGTCGATGCGGGAGGAACCTTCGAGCCATTCGAGATTGAAGTCTTCCCAAAAGGTGGTCGCGCCGCGATCAAGCATCGCGCCCCAGTAGGTGCGGACGATGTCTAGGGCGGCGTCCATTTCACCGGCCTTGGCTAGTGCTTGCAGGACGTAGAAGCCGTAGAAGGTGGAGACGCCTTTGGCCCCGTCTTTTTTCAAAAGCTCTGCGGTCTGCTTTGCATCGGTCATTCCGGCTAGTGCTAACAGGGCTGCGCCGGATTTGGAGCGGTTCACTTCAGGGATGACTTGGTGGCCGCGCGCGGCGGCGGCGGTGCAGAGTTTGGCGGTGTCGGCGTCGGCGCGGGTAGTCATCCGGCGCGCGCCGCTTTCGAGGGTCATCACGAGTAAGCCTTGCAAGCCCGCCGTCACACCTTGCTTGTTGGGCGAGCTGGGCCAGTCGAGGAAACGCATGCCGTCGATCTTTTCGCGGCCGTCTTCGCCGATGAGTCCGGCGAGCTTCTTCAAAAGAGCGGTGAGATACGGCTGCTGCTGTGCGAGGTAAGCGCGGTCGCCGGTGTGCATCCACCATTGCTCGTGGATGAGAATCCACCACATGGAGTAACTGCTGATGCCATTCATCCATTCAGTGACGGGGGTGACGTCGCGCGTGAGATCGAGCGAGCGGGGGACGACTTCGTTTGCTCCGAAGACCGCGGCGATCGTGCTCGTCTCGGGATGCATGTCGCCGATCCAGACGAGGCGGTCGCGCTTGATGCCATCCCACAAGTATTCCTGCATATTCAGATGCACGGTGTAAGCGCCGACCTGCCAGATTTTGTTGAGCCGTTCATCGTCGCATTTGAAAGAGCCGACGTACGGGAGGTCGCGGATTTGCAGGACGGCGCGGACTTGGGAAAGCTGCACGGGTTTTGCGCCGACGGCGTCGATGCGCACGAAGCGGAAGCCAGAGGGGCCGACGATCTTCTTTCCCAGCCACGGGAGCGACACGATTTCATCGCGGATGGCGTGATCGTTTTGCGCGCCTTTCGTCTCGAGATCGACCATCGTCTCGCTCGCCGATTCGCCGAAGCGGATGCGCACGGAGCGCGGTTCCTTGTCGGGTAGCATCGGCGCGAAAAGCTCGATGTTTCCTTGAATCTCCACGCCGAAATCCAGCAGCAGTGCGCCCTTCGAGTCGATGACGCAGGGCGGCTGTGGTTCCTTGAGCACGGACTGGCCGGGCTTTGGCGCGAGCAAGTTGTCTGCGTGATGAACGCCCGTGTCCGATTTCCAAAGCACGCGCGTGGGCGCGATGTAGAACGAACTCAGCGGAGACTTTTCCGCACCGAAGACTGCGGACGAAATGAACGGGACGAGAAGGAGGAGAGACAGGCGCATAGGAAAGAAGGCGAGTGAACCACTAACCGGCACTTACCGGCACTCATAGGAAGAGACAATATCTGCTGCGATGAGTGCCGGTTCGTGGTTCAAAAATTCAGTGGTTAGAAGTCGAACCCGTCGATGTTCTCTTTGTTAAAGATGAACGGTTTTCCGAGCAGGATATGATCGCCCTTCACTTCCATCTTCCCGATTTTTCCTGCATCAAATTCCGTCGCTCCCACCTTCAGCGTTCCGCTCGCCAAGGCCGCCGCCGCCTTCACCGTGAGATAGCCGAGGTCTTCGACTTTCCAGAGGATCACCGCCTGCGTCACGCCGTCCTTCACGTAAGTCTTGTTCTCACTCGGTAGCCCGAGGCCGAGCACTTTCACCACGCCGGCTTTGCCAGCCTGCTTCACCGCTTCCGCCGCGCCGGGGACGGCGGGCGAGCAGATGGCCATGATGCATTTCAGATTCGGATTCGCGCTCAAAAGATTCGTCGCCTCTTCCTGTGCCTTCCCCTTCTGGTCGTCGCACGGTTTGGTGTCGATGAGCTTCATCTTCGGATACTTCGCCGCGAGCCGCGCCTCGATGTGCTTGCGCCACTCGTTCATGTTTCCTGCCGTGAGCGTCGCGGTGATGATGGCAAACTCGCCCTCTTCACCGGTGAGCCGTGCCGCTTCATCCATGAGCGTATTCCCGATGCCCTCCGCCGTCGCCTGATTCACAAAAAACGACCGCGCGTCCGGGTTCGCGTCGGAATCATAGGTGATGACCTTGATCCCTTTTGCCTGCGCCTTTTTCAGCGCGGTGGAAATGCCATCCTTGTTCTCGCAAGCCGCCGCAATCGCATCCACTCCGAGCGTGATCCAGTTCTCGACGATCTCATTCTGTTTCGCTGGATCGGTATTCGTTGGCCCGTCAAAAAGCAGCTCGACGCCCATTTCCGCAGCCGCATTCCGCGCGCCCTTTTCGCACGTCACAAAATACTGGTTCCCCTTGCTCTTCGGCAGCAGCGCGATCGTGAGCTTTTTACCGCCCCCACCGGGTGCGGTGGAGGATGGGCCGGATTTATCGCAGGCAGCGAAAAACAGGGTCGGGAGGGTGAGCAGGGTGAAGAGACGTTTCATCGGGTCGTGGTAAGCGTGGGGATTTGGAGGAGGGGCCGAGGGTATTCGGCGCTACCTATCTGCTGCCGCGCGGATCGCGTCCCGTCGAGATGAAACATCTTTTTGCGTCCTTCCGCTCCCGCGCGCGCTCGTTTCAAATTGCGAGATTGCGCCCGTGCAGCTTCGTGGTAGGAACTGGCGGTTTCGGTCCGCTGCGAACGATGGTCTGTTCCTGCCACGGTCCGGAATCCCCTCACCTACTCATGTCCATGAAACATTCTGAATCACCAAAGCGCTCTGGTTTCACCCTGATCGAACTGCTCGTCGTCATCCTCATCATCGCCGTTTTGGCCGGGCTGATTTTTCCAGTCATGGGAAAGGTAAAACTTCGGAGTATCGAGACGCGCACCACGTCCAATCTCCGCCAGATCGGAACCGCGATGATCTCCTACAGCAACGACCACGATAGCACGCTGCCGGGCCCGCTCACGCAGGAGCAGTATCCGACCTTCGGCCTCGATGAGAAGCGGGATAAAGGCTCACTCGCCAAGTTGCTCTCCACTTACATCGGTCTCTCCGCGAGAAAATCCGCCGACACCGAGCAGGCCAACCCGACGGGAGTGCTCACAGCACCGATCTCGAACCTGCCGGATGGCGTGAAGCTGGACGAAATCGCGGGCTACATCATGAATATGGAGATCGTGCATGATTACGAGCAGCCCGCGTGGGGGGAAATCAGTGACAAGGAGGAAAAAGCGCCGCTCACCCGCGCTGCGCTTTCCGCGTGGCGGAATACGTCCGTGGATGCCTCCACGAGCAGCCCGACGGTGAATCTCACGCGCAAATGGGCGATGCGGCACACGGATCAAAAGGACTGCAAAGATCTCCAACTCGCCGGCGATTGGGTGGACAAGCTGCCGAAGGAGCCGGTCTTTGGATACAACGAGAGCAAGCCGAAAGAGCCGGGTACTTACGTCACGCTCTTTTTCGACATGCACGTCGAGCCGGCCTACAAGCCGCTGTACGAAAAGGACAAGGATCAGCAACAGGCCACGAAGTAGTCGCGCCGGCTGACCTCGTTAGCTAGCGTCCGATCCTTCGATCACCACTTGCGCGACCGCACTCGTCGCCGTGTGGCTCAGGGCGAGGTGAATCTTTTGCACGCCCCGTTCGCGGGCGAATTCTTCCGCCGGGCCGTGCAGCACGATGAAAGGCGCGCCGCTTTCCTCGCGGCACACCTCGATGTCCTGCAAAGCGAGCCGCTCGCCGATGCCAGTGCCGAATGCTTTTGAGACTGCCTCCTTCGCGGCGAAGCGCGCAGCGTAGTGCGGACCCGGTGCGTGCATCCCGGCGCAGTAGGCGATCTCGCCTTTGGTAAAAACGCGACGCAGGAAATGCTCGCCGTGACGCTCGATCGCGCGGTCGATCCGCTCGACTTCCACGAGATCCACGCCGATGCCGAGAATCATGCCCGTTGGATCGCCCCGAGCATTTCGGCCACGGCGGATTCGAGCCCGGTGAAGACCGCGCGACAGATGATCGAGTGGCCGATGTTCAGTTCGGCGAGGCTCGGCACGGTGAGGATCTGTTTGATGTTCGTGTAGTTGATCCCGTGGCCCGCATTCACCTGAAGCCCGAGCCCGTGCGCGTGCTCCGCCGCGGAGCGCAGGCGCTTGAGTTCCCCTTTTTGCATCACACCCGTCGCATTCGCAAAAGCGCCCGTGTGCAGCTCCACGATCTCCGCTCCCAGCTCCGCCGCCACCTCGATCTGCGAAGGCGATGGCTCGATGAAAAGGCTCACGCGAATCCCCGCCGCTTGCAGGCGCTTCACCGTCGGTTCGAGCTGCTTCTTGAAAGCAACCGCATCCAGCCCGCCCTCGGTCGTGATCTCCTTCCGGTTTTCGGGAACGAGGCACACTTCCTCCGGCAGCACTTCCAGCGCGATGGCCACGATCTCCGGCGTGTTGCCCAGTTCCAGATTCAGCTTCGTATTGATCGTCTCGCGCAACCGCCGCACATCGCGATCCTGGATGTGCCGTCGATCCGCACGCAGATGAATGGTGATCCCGCTCGCCCCCGCGCGCTCACAGATCGCCGCAGAAAGCACGAGATCCGGCTCGGCATTGTGCGAGTCCAGCGAGTCCGCGTAACGCGCCTGCCGGAGTGTCGCGATGTGATCGATATTGACGCCGAGGATCATGGGAAGTGGAAAGCCGGGAGTTTGCGAAGATGGCGTCGAATTTCAAGAAAAGACCCTTTTTCCCCAGCAGATTAGTCGCGCCCCTGACTTGCTTCGAGTTTCCCGTGGCTGAAAGATGCCATCCAGCGGGATGGCCGGTTGGCGAGGACAGCCGATGGAATGGGTGGACCTTTGGTGGGGGCGTTCTGATGAAGATGTGAAAGGAGGCCCCAGCCATTGTTTGTAAGGCCCTAGACTCAAGAAGCGGTTCCGCGTGCATTACTTTCCGTTCCTGCTGACACATGGCTCGCGGGTTGGCTGTTCTATTTGCTAACTCGCCCTCTCTTCACTTCGGGAACCATTGAAACATATTGAGCGGAACGCGCGGGGGATTCGGTCCAAAATTGATGACCACGGCCTCATTTCCCTCCCATAGTACACTTGCTTCTGCGTCCCGCACGCCAAACCATCCGATGGTTCCCATATCTTCGATTATCCCCGGCAGCCAGGACCGGGAGACCGTCACATTCACTCGCATGCCGCCAGTCCAGCCGGAGCCGAGTTTGTAAAGACGGGCTTCGAGTCGTCCATTTGGCGAATGCACGACCTGATGAAGACTGCGAACTGGAGTGAAAACTGCATCAAGCAAAAGCGAGAAGCCATAGATTGGAGAAAGAAGCGCCGCCAGCAATGAAGGCGCGAGCAGAAACCATTGAGGTCCTCTCAAGCGGCAACGCGAGCGCCTGGCCAGCAAAAACGTGACAAGCCCAGT
>JANLQB010000565.1:0-2703 GCA_031367565.1 Verrucomicrobiota bacterium | reverse complement strand
AGCCTCGATCCATCGGTCCAGCCCGGTCGGGGTGAGGTCCACCTTGGCCGCGTCCTCCACGCGTTCGAGTGCCTTCAGGCAGCGGAAAGTAGCGGGCGAGGCATCCTGGCGGCTTCAGGGCGCTTTCAGCTTGGCGGAGCGGGCCTCCAGCGATCCGCCGAGCGTGTCCAGCATTGAGGCGCGCCCCGGTGAATTTTCACGCTCGCCGCTGGAGCGGCAGGCCACGGGGCTATTCGCCCAGCGCGTCGTGCATCTTCTTGAGCTGCGCGAGTTTTTCGGCCCAGGCGGTTTCGCGCTGGCGGTGTTCGTCGAGCACAGTGGCGGGGACTTTTTCGGTGAAGGCCGGGTTGGCAAGTTTGGCCTGCACTTTGCCGAGTTCGTCCTGCACTTTCGCGATCTCTTTGGAAAGGCGGGTGCGCTCGGCTTCGACGTCGATGAGGCCTTCGAGCGGGAGGTAAAGTTCACCGAGCGGGGTGAGCGCGGTGGGCGTGCCTTTCGGCGCGGTCCAATCAGCACCGACGACGTCGAAAGTCTCCGCGTTTAAGAGCAGGCGCAGAACGGCGGCTTCGTGCTCGGGCAATTCCGTGGCGGGGCGGAAGACGAAGCGCACGCGTTTGTTGCTGGCGATGTTAAAATCGCGACGCAGGCCGCGACCGAGATTCACGACTTCATATTTCGCGTTCGCATAACGCTCGTCGCTTTCATCGAGGCAAAAATGTTCGCGCTCGCTGTGGGTGAGCGCCGTGGGCCAGCGCGCGGTCATGATCGTGAGCCCGCCTTGATCCGCGGGCAGATCGACCGCGTAGCCGAGGCTCTGCCACAGCTCTTCGGTGATGAACGGCAGGATCGGATGCAGCAGGCGCAGCGTGTGGCCGAGCACCCAATCCATGACCGCGAGCGTGTTCGCCTTGCGCGGGGCGGGCGGCGCGGGCGGCGCGTCGGCGGTCGGCAGCGTGCCCATGCGGACTTTGCTGGCTTCGAGATACCAGTCGCAATACTCGTTCCAAAAGAAGCGGTAGAGCACCTGCGTGGCTTCGGTGAATTGGTAACCGTGCAGCGCGAGCGAGACTTCGCGCACGGCGACATCGAGCCGCATCAGAATCCATTTGTCGTCGCTGGTGAGTAGCGCGGGATCGATCTCCGCTTCCGTCTGCCCGCCGTGCATCTGGCGGAAACGCGTCGCGTTCCAGAGTTTCGTGCAGAAGTTCCGGCCGAGTTCCACGTTCTTTTCGTCAAAGAGAATATCCGAACCGAGCGGCGCGCTACGCATCACGCCGAGCCGCAGGGCATCGGCGCCGTACTGCGCGATGAGATCGAGCGGGTCCGGCGAATTGCCGAGCGACTTCGACATTTTGCGACCCTGTTTATCGCGGATGATGCCCGTGAAATACACGTTCATGAACGGCTTCTCTCCCATGTATTCGTAGCCCGCCATGATCATGCGCGCGACCCAGAAGAAGATGATGTCCGGGCCGGTGACGAGATCGTTCGTCGGGTAAAATTTGTTCAGCGTCTCCGTGTTTTCCGGCCAGCCCATCGTGGCAAAAGGCCAGAGCCAGCTTGAAAACCAGGTGTCGAGAACGTCGGGATCTTGCACCCAGTTTTCGGGATCTTTCGGCGGTTCGAGGCCGACGTGAATTTCCGATGACGCGACGCCATCCGGCAGGATGCACGCGTTGGCCGAATCGCTTCCACTTTCACCGTTCGCCTCTGTGGAAGCAGCGGCCGTCTCGCGGCGATACCAGACGGGAACGCGGTGTCCCCACCAGAGCTGACGCGAGATGCACCAGTCTTGCAGGTTGCCCATCCAGTGATCGTAAACTTTCGACCAACGATCCGGGAAAAAGCGCGTCTCGCTGCTGGCCACGACATTGCGCGCATCCTGCCGGCTCGGGTAGCGAAGGAACCACTGCTCGGAAAGCCGCGGCTCGATCGGCACGCCCGCGCGTTCGCTGTAGCCGACGTTGTTTTCGTAAGGCTCTTCCTTTTCCAGCGAGCCGAGTTCCGTGAGCAACGCGACGGCTTTCACGCGCGCATCGAAGCGGTCCAGGCCCGCGAGATCGGCACCGGCGGCGGCGTTCATCGTGCCGCGCGCGTCGATGACTTCGATCGCGTCGAGCCCGTGGCGCTGCCCAATTTCAAAGTCGGCCTTGTCGTGCGCGGGCGTCACTTTCAAAACGCCCGTGCCGAAATCGAACGTGACCGCGTCATCGCCCACGATCGGGATGGACGCTTGATCTTCGCGCGGCAGCGGACGGCGCACATGCTGGCCGATGAGGTGCGCATAGCGCGGGTCGTTTGGATTCACCGCGATGGCAGAATCACCGGGAATCGTCTCAGGCCGTGTGGTCGCGATGTGCAGCCACCTGCCCGGCTGCTCGATGACTTCCACTTTGAAATAATAGAGCGAACCCTTCGTGGGCCGCATCTCGACTTCCTCGTCGCTCAGCGCGGTGAGTGCGGACGGGCACCAATTCACCATCCGCTTGCCACGATAAATCATCCCCTTTTTGTAAAGATCGACGAACACGCTCTGCACGCAGCGCGAATACTCCGCATCCATCGTGAAACGCGTGCGCGACCAGTCGCACGATGCGCCGAGCGCGCGGAGCTGCTGCAAAATGATGCCGCCGTATTTCTCCTTCCACTCCCAGATTTTCGCGACGAGCGCCTCGCGCCCCAGATCGTCGCGATGCTTCATCA
>JANLQB010000538.1:0-1833 GCA_031367565.1 Verrucomicrobiota bacterium | reverse complement strand
TAGCGCGCCATGAGTTCATCCGAAATGCTCATCAATTTCCCAAACATCTCCGACGGCGGCTCACTCACGCCGACGTAATTCCCGAGGCTCTTCGACATCTTGTTCACGCCATCGAGCCCTTCGAGCAGCGGGAGCAAAAAGACGACTTGCGGTGGCAGACCTTCCTCAGCCTGGAGATCACGACCGACGAGGATATTGAAAAGCTGATCCGTGCCGCCGAGTTCCACGTCGGCCTTGATCATCACCGAGTCCCAGCCCTGCATGAGCGGATACTGGATTTCATGCAAATGCACGGGCTCGCCGCGCTCGACGCGTCCTCTGAAATCCTCGCGCTGGAGCATCTGCTGAAGCGTGACGCGAGAGTTGAGCTTCATGACTTCCTCAAAGCTCATCATCTCAAACCACTCGCCGTTGAAGACCGTCTTCGTCTTGCAGGGATCGAGGATTTTGAACGCCTGCTGTTGGAAACTGCGCGCATTCGTCATCACCTGATCGTGGTTCAAATGCGGTCGCGCCTTTGACCGGCCGGACGGGTCACCGATCATCGCCGTGAAATCGCCAATGATGAGAATCGCCTGATGCCCAAGATCCTGAAATTGCCGCAGCTTCGTGAGCGCGACGGTAAAGCCGAGGTGAATATCCGGCGCAGTCGGATCGACGCCGAGCTTCACATTGAGTGGACGACCGAGTTTCAGCTTTGCCAGCAATTCCTGTTCGGAAATGATTTGCGAGGCACCGCGCTTCAGGATTTTGAGTTGCTCTTCGGGCGTGGGCATTGGATTTGTTTTGCAGTCGTTAAACGCACTGCTTCCCCGCTGGCGAGCGGAAATCCCAGGAGGGGTAGTTTCTCAACCACCGACCCACCGACCCACTGGCTCCGTGCAAGCGGCAAACTTTCCGCGCATGGGGATGGCCGCTGCGCGGAGCATGAGGGCCGGCGGTTGGGAAACCACGGCTCCTTGGGCCTACTTGTTTTTGTTCAGCAACTCGCGGAGTTCCGCGATCGAGATTTCTTTCATCTGGCCGATTCGCTCAACGGGTGTGACGTAACGCCGCCCTCTCGGGCTCGGCCCCATTTTGCCCCCGGTCGTCACCATCGCGCTGGCCCCGCGCCAGTTCGCTGCCTCCCGCGGATCGACCGCCGTTCCCAATTTCGCTTTCTCCTTGCCCAGAAACTGGCGGCTCCCATCGGGCAGAGTGCGCACGGCCATCGCGAGATCGGCTTCGCGGGCGTCTTTTGTCGCCGCGGTTTTGGTGGTCTCCGCTTTCGTGGCGTTTGGGATTTCGTATTTCCCGCTCGTCCGTGCCGAATTTGTCGCAAAGCGCTGGTCGCTGAAAGCCGACTGCTTCGCTCCCCAAAAACCACCCGCGTTGTAAGAGCGGGTCGTCACCTTTTGCGCGTAGTTGAACTCCTTCACGTTGGCCGATCCGGTGTTGTAAGATTTCGTCGAGCCCGTCGCCGCGCTCGCGAGATTGAACGCCTTGTATTTATCCACGACGAGCAGCTCCGCACCGCGCTCAGAGTTTGCATCACCGTAGTCGAGCGCCCGCATGCGGCGCGATTCGACGACGCGGGTATTCTCCTCGCGTTCGGCGCGCTCGGCCTTCTCCAGCGGGGAAGTCGTCGAGCATCCTGCGCAAGCGAGCGCGCACGCGATTGACAATGGAAGGAGAGAACGCAAGCCCGAGAAGTGCCACCGCCCCGATGCAGTGTAAAGCCCGACATTCCCGCTGATCGAAACAGAGTGCTGGTGGCGGGACTCGAACCCGCACGGTAGTTACCCACCAAGGGATTTTAAGTCCCATGCGTCTGCCATTTCGCCACACCAGCTT
>JANLQB010000028.1:0-6858 GCA_031367565.1 Verrucomicrobiota bacterium | reverse complement strand
GCGAGCAGCTTCATCGCCTCGCTCGGCTTCAGCCGGTCGCGTTTGATCGCGTCGTCCACCTGCGCCTTCACCTGCCGCGCGAGGTCGGCGTGATTCCACTGCGTCATCCCCAGCACATCCGCGATCGTGCTCCCGGCGATCGTTTCCTCAATGTACCAGCCGCTCTCCTCGTCCTCATCCAGGAAAACGTGCGCCTCATTCACGCGCCCGAAAAGGTTATGCAAATCTCCCATGATGTCCTGATACGCGCCCATCAAAAAGAAGCCGAGATAGTAAGGCTTGCCCGCCTCCAGTTTGTGCAGTGGCAGCGTGTCCTTCACGTCTTGCAGGTCGATGAATTTGCTCACTTTCCCATCGGAGTCGCAGGTGATGTCCACGAGCGTTCCATTGCGTTCAGGATAAGTGTCGAGCCGATGCACCGGCATCACCGGGAAAAGCTGGCCGAGCGCCCAGTGATCGAGCAGCGATTGGAACACGGAGAAGTTGCACACGTATTGATCGCCGAGCGCGACCTCGAGTTCCTTCACCTCGTCCGGGATATAATTCATCCCTTTGCAAAACTCCACGACCAGATGCGCGATCTGCCAGTAGATCGTCTCGATCTTCGCCTTGCTCTCCAGCTCCAGCAGCCCGAGGTCGAACATCGACTGCGCCTGCTCCTTGATCTGCTGCGCGTCATGGAGCGTCTCCATGCGGTTCTGCCGCGTCATGTTTTTTTGCAGCTCCAGCATGTCCGCCAACAACTTCGGATCGCCCTCGGTCGCGTCGATCGCGATGGGTGCCTTGTCTTTCTCGATCGAGCCAAAAGCCTCCACAATCAGCACCGAATGATGCGCCACGATCGCGCGCCCGCTTTCACTCACGATCGCCGGATGCGCCACCTTCTCCGAGTCGCAGACTTCCATGATGTTATACACAATGTCGCGCGCGTATTCGTGCAGCGAGTAGTTCGTCGAGCTATCGAAAGCCGTGCGCGACCCGTCGTAGTCCACGCCCAGTCCGCCGCCGACATCGAGATACTCTAGCGCGTGCCCCATCTTCGCGATCTTCGCGTAAAACCGCGCCGCCTCACGCACCGCGCGTTTGATCGTCCCGATGTCCGGCACCTGCGATCCGACGTGGAAATGCACGAGCTTCAGCGCATTCGGCAGCCCCGCTTCTTTCAGCGCGATGCTCGCCGCCACCAAGTCCGCCGTGCTCAATCCAAACTTCGCATTTTCCCCGCCACTGGTTGCCCACTTCCCCGCCCCTTTCGCCGCCAACCGCACGCGCACACCGATCATCGGCTCCACGCCCACTTCCTTCGACACCTGCAAAATCAGCGCCAACTCCTCCAGCTTCTCCACGACCAGGATCACCTTCTTCCCCAGCTTGCTGCCCATCAGCGCATTCTGCACGAAAAGCGCGTCCTTGTATCCGTTACAAATGATCAGCGACTCCGGGTCGGTATGCACCGCCAGCGCCGCCAGCAGCTCCGGCTTGCTTCCCGCCTCAATGCCAAAATGGTAGGCCTTCCCCGCGTCCATGATTTCCTCCACGACCTCGCGGAGCTGGTTCACCTTGATCGGGAAAACCCCGCGATACACGTTGCGATATTCGTATTTCTCGATCGCCGCATGGAACGCCTTGTTGATCGTCTCCACGCGATGCCGCAGCAAATCCTGAAACCGAAGCACCATCGGAAACCCGAGCCCATATTCGCTCTGTGCCTCGGCGACGAGCTCCATGATGTCGATCGGCGTCTTGGGATTTTGAGTCGGGCAAACCTGCACATTCCCGCGCTCGTTGATGGAAAAATAATCGAGCCCCCAACGGTCAACGTTGTAGAGAGAAACGGCGGAGGGGATGTCCCAAGGTTGCTGCATCGCGCGGATGTAAGGCCCTCGTCTTTTGAATGCAATCGGCGTGTCGCAAAATTTCTGCGGGCCGCGGAGTTTTCGCTCTCCCGGCGTCTTGCATCCAGTTTGCCCGACGCGTATCGTCCCGCCACATGAGCAGACCAGTCGTCGAAATCAAAGTCCGCGCGGTGCTTCCCTTTAACTCCGGGCGGGCGGTTTTCGTCGGCAATGATGAAAAGGTTTTTGTGATCTACGTGGATGAAAGCGTGGGGGCGGCGATCACGATGTTCATGAATGCGACGCCGAAGGAGCGTCCGCTGACGCATGATCTGATGGCAAATCTGCTCGCGGCGCTCGGGGCGAAGGTCGAGCGCGTGATCGTGAACGATTTGAAGAGCGAGACGTATTTCGCGCGGCTCATCATCACGGCGGAGAACGAGCTGCTGGAGAAAAAAATCGTGGAACTGGATGCGCGGCCGAGTGATTGCATCGCGCTCGCGATCCAGCAACGCGCGCCGATTTATGTGAGCCGCGATGTGTGGGATGAAGTGGATGACCGGAGCGATGTGCTGCGGCAACTAGAGCAAGGCGATCAGGGTTCAGGCGAGGGCTGAGCGGCGATGACTCCCGAGGCGCACGCGCATCTCAGCAAGCGGTGCAAAGTGATGCGCCGACTCATCCGCACGCATGGCCCATGCGGGCTCGTGCCGGAGATGAAACGTTCACCATTCGAGTCGCTCGCGACGGCGGTCGCGCATCAGCAGCTCAATGGCAGCGCCGCCGAGACGATCCTCGGTCGCCTGCGCGCGCTGTTTCCGCGCAAGAAATTTCCCAGCGCAAAACAGCTCGCGGATGTGGATGACGATGCGTTGCGGGCCTGCGGATTTTCGTGGGCGAAGATCGCGGCGCTGCGCGACATCGCGGCCAAGACGCTCGACGGCACGGTGCCGACTTCGCGCGCCATCCGCGCGATGCCGGATGAGGAAATCATCACGCGGCTCGTGCAGGTGCGCGGCGTTGGGCGCTGGACGGTGGAGATGCTGCTCATCTTCAAACTCGGCCGGCCCGATGTGCTGCCGATCGACGATTTCGGCGTGCGCAACGGCTACCGCATCGCCTTCGGCCTCGCCGAAATGCCGAAACCCAAAGAACTCCTCGCGCTCGGCGAGCGGTGGCGTCCGCACGCGACGACGGCAGCGTGGTATCTCTGGCGCGCGGCGGATGCGGCGAAGGAAAAACGCGCCATCAAAGGCGTGAACGCCTGAAGGATCACACGTCCTCTTTCATCCGAAAAACGAAGATACCTGACTATGAGCAACATCATCAAAGGCTACGCCGCGACCGCCGCCAAATCGCCGCTGGAACTTCATGAATTCGACGCGGGGCCGCTCGGCGAGGAACACGTCGAGATCGAGGTGAAATATTGCGGCATCTGCCATTCCGATCTTTCCATGCTGAATAATGACTGGGGCATGAGCGGCTATCCGCTCGTGCCGGGGCACGAAGTCGTCGGCACCGTGACGACCGTCGGGCCGGGGGCGAAGCGCGTAAAAGTCGGCGAGACCGTGGGGCTCGGCTGGTATTCCGAGAGCTGCATGTGCTGCCACGAATGTATGTCGGGGAATCACAATCTCTGCCGCACCGTGGAATCGACGATCGTCGGGCGGCACGGCGGTTTTGCGAACAAGGTACGCGCGCATTGGGCGTGGGTGACGCCGCTGCCGGCGGGCCTCGATCCAGCGAAAGCGGGGCCGCTTTTCTGCGGAGGCATCACGGTTTTTAATCCGATCATCCAATGCTGCGTGCAGCCGACGGATCGCGTGGGCGTCGTCGGCATCGGCGGGCTCGGGCACATGGCGCTGAAATTTCTCAACGCGTGGGGATGCGAAGTGACGGCGTTCACTTCCAGCGAATCGAAGCGCGAAGAAGCGCGGCAACTCGGCGCGCATCACGTCGTAAATTCGCGCGACGACGCCGACTTGAAAAAGATCGCGGGCTCGCTGGATTTCATCCTCTCGACCGTGAACGTCTCGCTCGACTGGCAGGCGATGATCAACGCGCTCGCGCCGAAGGGCCGGCTGCACACGGTCGGCGCGGTGGCCGAGCCGATCAGCCTCGCGGCCTTCCCGCTGATCGCCGGGCAGAAATCCCTGAGCGGCTCGCCACTCGGAAGCCCCGCCACTGTCGGGACGATGCTCGATTTCTGCGCGCGCCACGCGGTGGAACCGGTGACGGAGCTTTACCCAATGTCGAAAGTGAACGACGCGATCGAGCATCTGGAATCCGGCAAAGCGCGCTACCGCGTGGTGCTGGAGAATGATTTCGCCAAACGCGCTTGAACCGTGCGAAAAGTGAAAGGCATTAGCAAATCACTCCCGTCCCCCTTTCATCCATGAGCACCAAGAAAGTCGCCCTCATCACGGGAGCAAACCGAGGCCTCGGTTTCGAAATCGCCCGGCAACTCGGCCGACAAGGCATCATCGTGCTGCTCGGCGCGCGTTCGCCGAAAATTGGCGAAGAAGCCGCCGCGAAATTGCGCCGCGAAAACATCGAAGCGTACACGCTCACGCTTGATGTCACGCACAGCCCGTCGGCCCAGCGCGCGCACGATTTCATCGAGCGCGAATACGGCAAACTCGACATCCTCGTGAACAATGCCGGGGTGATGCACGACGCGACTTTGAAACCGTCCGAGACACCGGTGGAAACGATGCGTGATGTCTTCGAGACGAACTTCTTCGGCGTCGTGGATGTCACGCAGACTTTGTTGCCGCTCCTGCGAAAGAGCGACGCGGGACGCATCGTAAATCTGTCGAGTTCGCTCGGCTCGCACACGCTTCAGTCCGATCCGGCGGACCCGCTCGGTGGTTACAAAGTGCTGGGCTACGACTCGTCGAAAAGTGCGCTCAATATGTTCACGGTCGAGCTGGCCGCAGAGCTGCGCGATACACCGGTCAAGGTGAACTCCGCCTGCCCCGGTTGGGTGAAAACCGACATGGGAGGCCCGAACGCGCCCGGCACCGTGGAGCAAGGCGCGGACACTCCGGTTTGGCTCGCTACGCTGCCGCCGGATGGACCGAGCGGCGGATTTTTCAACTCGCGCCAGCCGGTCCCTTGGTGAGCTGAGCGCGCCGATCGAAAACGCAGATTTGAAAACATGCTTGCAACTGTAACAATCACGGTTACACATTCGCCGCATGTCACAAGCCACCATCTCCAACGACACCCTCCTTGCCCAGCTCCAGTGGCGCTACGCGACCAAGGCCTTCGATCCCGCCAAAAAAATCGCCTTCGCTGATTGGGCCGCGCTCGAAGAGGCACTCATCCTTTCGCCATCGAGCTACGGGATGCAGCCGTACCATTTTTTCGTCATCACCGATCCGGCCATTCGCGAAAAGCTCGTGCCCGCGTCGTGGAATCAGCGTCAGCCCGCAGACTGCTCGCACTACGTCGTCTTCGCCACCCGCACGGCGAACGATGAAACGAACGTGGACGAATACATGCAACGCATCGCGGAAGTGCGCGGCGTGACGGCGGAGTCGATGGGCTTTTTCAAGAACATGCTCATGGCCGACGTGGTGAATGGTCCGCGTGGAAAAATCGCCGGCGAATGGTCCGCGCGGCAGGCGTACATTGCGCTCGGAAATTTCATGACCGCCGCCGCGCTCATCGGTGTCGATACCTGCCCGATGGAAGGTTTCGTCCCGGCGCAATACGACGAAATCCTCGGTCTCACGGAGAAAGGTCTCACCGCCGCCGTCGCGTGTGCCGCCGGCTACCGCGCGGTCAGCGATAAATATGCGTCGATGCCAAAAGTGCGTTTCCCTGCGAGCAAATTGATCGTCCACATCTAACCGAAAACACCATGAGCATTCCCACCACCGACCTCACGACCCGCCCACCGCGCAGCGCCCGCACCAGACTTGGCGGCTACGCCCTCCTCCCGCGCATGCTCGACAAAGGCCGCGCCGAGCTTCTCGCGAAAAACGGCGACTACCACTTTAACTGCCCGCTCGATCAGACCCTTTTGAGTTTCATCGGACTCGACCACGAGGCGTTGAAAGCCGAACTCGCAAAGGGCAAGGGCGACGGCGAAATCCTCGAGTGGATCGAGGCGAACTCGCAGCACAAGCGCTCCGCGTTTGAAATCGCGCAGTGGTCCGCGTGGCGCGATCAAGTCGTGCCGACCGGAGTCGAAGGCCGCGAATTTTTCACGAGCCTCCACAAAGAAGCCGGGCCGAAGCGCGAAGACATCGCGACGTGGGCCGACCTGCTCGATCTGGACGACTACGTTTCCTTCGGCGGCAAGGCTTGAGTCGATTCACGCGCATCCAGAACGTAACTCTCTGCGCGCAGCCCCGCAGGGGCGACAGTCGATAGCCCTGGGTTTTCTGAAAGGGCGTTACCCCCGGTGTTTCGCCCCTTCAGGGTCCACCCGCTTTGGCTCGATCACCCAGGGCGTTGCCCTGGGCTGTCGAAGGTCGCCTCTTCGAGGCTGCGGGAGAAAAGTAAAGCTCGTGACGCGCGGCCGTATCGCTTACCGCAAATCGTCGGCAAAATGCTCCGTCACTTCGTCGGCGAATAGTCAGTCGCTTTCATAAAGACCGATTTCACCCCCTCCGGCACCGTCAGCGAGCCGCCGCCTTTTTCCTCGGACGCCTTCTTCGCGGCCACCCAATCCGCATCCGCGCGGAATGTGTCGAACGACGCCTTTGCCGCATCGACGCTCCCGTGCGCGAGCAGATAAACGAGCGTGTTGTCCGCGTCTTTTTGATCCGGCGTGAGCTGCCAGTAGAAAAGATTCGTCATCCCGTGCTTCTTAAAAAGACCGATCGTGTGATCCCGGAAGCGCCCTTGCAGCAGCGGCAAATTTCCGGGGGTCGTCGTGTAGGTCCGCAATTCAAACACCCGTTCGCCACTTCCCACAGACGCCTTGATCGCCGGGGAAAAATCCGTCGCATTCATAAACAACTGCTCGACCTTCGCGACGAGCCTCCCGTCCACCTCGCTCGCCTTCTGC
>JANLQB010000463.1:0-2773 GCA_031367565.1 Verrucomicrobiota bacterium | reverse complement strand
GCGATCCGCGGCACGCCGAAGTCGATCACGCGCTCGCTCGGCGGCGGCGTGCGGCTGAAACTCTACGGCGACAGTCGGCTCTGCGAGATGCTCTACTTCGACCAGTTCGAGCCCGAGACGCGCCGCTTCCTCGATGCGTATTTGCGCTCCGGCGATGTCTTCCTCGACATCGGCGCAAACGTCGGTCTCTATACGATCGCCGCCGCGCGCATCGTCGGAGCCGATGGAGCAGTCCACGCCTTCGAGCCGTGCTCGCAGACTTTTTCTCGGCTCACGGAAAACGTGCGCATCAATGCGCTGCCTCACGTTTTCTGCCATCGCCTCGCGCTTTCCGACACGAATGCGGAAGCACAACTCTCGATCGCGAAAGATGGTTTCGACGCGTGGAATTCGCTCGGCAAACCGTACATGGGCGAGGACGGCGGACAGGAAACGGTGCAGACCGTCACGCTCGATTCCTTCGTGTCGCAACACCGGCTCGCGGGCCGGATCACCGCGATGAAAATCGACGTGGAAGGCTGGGAAAACCAAGTGCTCGCGGGCGCGGAGAAACTTCTCTCCGCCCCGAACGCACCCGCGCTGTGCGTCGAATTCACCGAGCAAGCCGCGCAGCTCGCCGGCTCTTCGTGCCACGCGCTTTACCAAACATTGGAGCGCTACGGTTTTACCATGTTCACCGTCAGCGACACCCCCGAGACGGTCATCCCGTTCGCGAACTGTGATCCCTTTCCCAACGTGAATCTCCTCGCCCTCAAAGACCCCGCCGCCGCCCGCGCGCGCTTCCGGCCCAACTCGAAACGGTGATGTCTGGCCACTGGCTCCTCCATCTTGATTGGGGAGACCATCCCGCGACTGCGGGCCGCTTTATCTATTTGCTGAAGACAAAATTCCGCCAGGGTCTGCGCGTCGCATATTACCGCGACGGCGTGCGCCATCGCATCCTCGCGCTGCCGCCGGTCACGCAGGAAGAGGATCGCCGTTGCGAAATCCACGTCCTCACTTCCGATGACGACTGGCTGAATCTCATTTGGGCGCTGCGGACTTTTCAGAAAAAGACCGGTCGAAATTACGCCCTTTGCATTCACGACGACGGCAGCTTGAAACCGCGCGCGATGGGAATTCTGCGCACGACCTTTCCGCACGCGCGCATCATCTCGCGCAGCGTTTCCGACGCGCGCATGGAGGAATTGCTCGCCGCTTTTCCGCGCTGCCGCAAACTCCGCGCATCGAACAAACTTTCCCTCAAAGTCTTCGACTTCGCCGCCTTCCTCGAAGCGGATCGCATGATCCTCCTGGATAGCGACATCCTCTTTTTCGACCGTCCTACCGCGCTCCTCGCCGCACTCGACGATCCCACTTTCACGCTCAACACGCTGAACAAAGACTGGAGCGACGGCTATACGATCGACCTCGCCACCACGCGTCCACTGCTCGATTTTGAATGCCCGTCACGCATCAATTCCGGCCTCGGCCTCATCTACAAAAATTCGCTACGCCTCGACTGGACCGAACAATTCCTGGCGCTGCCCGACATTCTCAGCCACTCGCACCAGATCGAGCAGACGCTCATCGCGCTCTGCTGCGCGCGGTTTGGATTTCAGATGCTCCCCAGCGAATACGACGTGCGTCCAGGACCGCGGGATCCGCGCGATCCCTGCCGCCATTACGCCGGTCCCATGCGCCCGCTCATGTATCGCGAGGGCATGCGCGAACTCGTGGAGAATGGCTTCCTGCCTTGATGATCCGGGCACAGCGACCGCTTAATCTGGAACCGTCAACGAACTCTTTCCGAAACGATCATGGCCTCCATCACTCGAACGCTGCGCAAGGTCGTCGCCAATCCGCGCCATATTTTCAACGTCGCCAGCCGCCTGCGGATGATCCTCACGCGCAACAGTATTTTTCACTCGCCACAGGAACTCTCGATGGCGGGCGCCTGCCCGGTGAAGATGCTCCAGCGGATGCTCGAACTCTTCGCGCCGCGCTCGATCCTCGATCTCGGCCAGGGTACCGGGCAGACGGTCGCGTTTTTCGTGAAGTGGGGAATCACGGACGTGCAGGGCGTCGAAGGCTCGCCGGAAGCGATCGCCGCGTCGCCGCATCCCGAAAAAGCGATGTGCTGGAATTTGAACGAAACCCTCGCCCTCGGTCGCACCTTCGATCTCGTCTATTCGTTTGAAGTGGTGGAGCACATCCACCCGCGCTACGTCGAAAATCTGCTCCGGAGTTTTTCCAATCATGGCAACCGGATCGTCATCACCGCCGCGCGTCCGGGTCAGGGCGGTGCCGGTCATTTCAACGAGCAGTCGCCGGAGCACTGGATCGCGCAGTTTCAAAAACACGGCTATCGGCTGGACGAAAAGGGCACGGCGGAACTCAAGGCGTGCGACGACATTTGGGCGGACAATCTGCTCGTGTTCGAGCGTTGAAATGAAAGTCGGCATCGTCTCACCCGAGTTTCCGCCGGAAAAGGGCGGCATCCAAACCTACGCATTTGAGTTCACGCAGGAAGTCGCGCGGCGCGGGCATGAAGTCACCGTCTTCACGACCCCGCATTCCGATGGTGAGATCACCTCCTCAGCGTTTCGCGTCGAGCCGGTGCTGAAATTGCGCCGCCGCTTCGATCGGGAAATCCTTCGCCACGACATCGACATCTGGCACGCGATGAACGCGTCGTATTCCTGGCTCGCGCTGGAGCACACGCGCGTGTTCGTCACGGTTCACGGGAACGATTTTCTCTGGCCGTATCATCCCGTCGCGCGGCTCGATTTCA
>JANLQB010000445.1:0-5730 GCA_031367565.1 Verrucomicrobiota bacterium | reverse complement strand
GCTTTCGGAGCGGGAGCTGGGGCGGTGGATTTCGATGGGGGCTCGGGCGGTTTGCCGCCATCCGCGATCATTTTCGTGGCTTCCTGGCTCTGCTCCGCCGTGAGTTTCGGTTTGAGTTCCTCTGCTTTTTTCTTTGCCGATTCCACACCTTTTGCGCCGGCGAGCGAGTAGTAGGCGTAGGCGTAGGCCGGATTTGCCGTGGTGCCTTGCCCGCGCTCGTGGAGCTGTGCGAGGAGATAAAGGGCGGGGCCAAATTCTTGCCGCGCAGCGGCCGTGTAGTGCGTGTAGGCGAGGGCGTAGTCTTGGATGACTCCATTGCCGATCTCGAAGCAGTTCCCGAGATTCACCTGAGCGGCCGGCAGGCCGCGTTGCGCGGCGACGGTGAACCAGCCGATCGCATTTGTCGGATCAGCGGGAACGCCGAGGCCTTTTTGGTAACGGACCCCGACTTCATTCATGGCGAGCGGGGAGCCCGAGAGCGCGGCCCGGTGGCACATTTCAAATCCTTTGGCCGGATCGCGCGGGCCGGCGATGCCTTCGTCGAGATAGCGGGCGAGCGCGAGCAGGGCATCAGGATTTTCCTGGGCCGCCGCTTTCTCATACCACGCGCGAGCCTCCGCTGGATCGCCGCCGTCCTGGCCGCCCTTTTCGGCCTGTTTTCCCATCAGCACTTGCGCAGCCGCGAAGCCTTCCTCAGCCGCGGAGCGGAGGAGGAATTGCGCCTTGTCGGGATCGGCTGGGACGCCCTCGCCGCCTTTGAGCAGCAGCATCCCGAGATTCACCATCGCGAGTGGATAGGAGGCATCCGCAGCCTGCTGGAACCAGCGGGCGGCTTCCACGGGCGAAGCCGTCACGCCCTGCCCGAGGAGATGCAATTCCCCGAGAGCGTTCGCTGCTTCCGCGCTGCCTTTTTCTGCGGCGTTTTTGAGTAACTCGATGGCCCCTTTCATGTCGCCACCCTTGGCCATGGCTTGCGCTCGCTGGAGTGGATTTTCGGCGGGTTCAGCGGCTCCGAGCAGGCCGGAGAATGCAACCGCGGAGATTGCGAGCAGGATGGAGGTGAATGGGCGGCGGATCATTTTTTGGCGGTCTGTTTTTGCGGCGTGATTTTGAGCGCGCCGGTCTTGCCGTCATACGCCGTTTCGGAAGTGCTGCCATCCGGCCAGACGACGGTGATCGTTCCCGGAGTGTCTTTTTCCCCGAGGCCGAAGAAGGCCGTGGCGCTATCCTGCGCGAGGTAGCCGGAGCCTGCATGGAGCTCGATGAGTTGAGCGGGAAGTGCGCCCCGTTTCAGGGTGAGGCGCGTGCCGGCAGCGTGGGCGGCGGGCACATTCACGCGCAGCCATTTCGCGTTCGATTGATTTAAAAAGGCGGCGGCGGCTCCGTTGTTCACGGTCACGATCACGTCTGGTTTGCCATCGCCGTTCAGATCGGAAAACGAGGCCGACTTGGCATCACCCGGCACGGCGATACCTGCTTCGCGGATCGCCACGGCCCGGAAGCCACCCTTGCCATCGCCGAGGAGGAGCTGGCCGAGGCCACCGTCAAAACGCGGAATTTCCGGGATGGAACTGAAGCTGTTTTGCGACAGGAACAGGTCGGGATTGCCGTCGCCATCGAAGTCACAAACGACCGGGCTGTTGCCAGGCGCGATCTGGGCGATGCGCTCGAAAGGCCGGAAAGTGAACTTGCCGCCGTCGTTCACGAAGATGCCGTTCTGCAATTCCGTCGCCTCATAGCGTGTCGCTTTCTTCAGCCGCTCCGGCGGGAAGATTTCATCCAGCGTCGCCTTTCCCCACGCGGCATGGGTGGGCAGTTTTTCCTTCAGCGCAGGCAGTTCACCGAGCCAAATGGGGCGGCTTCGGTCTGGGAAAAGTTTTTCTCCTTCGCGCACGACTTCCACGATTTTTGAGGTGCCGGTCCCGTCCAGGTCGCCGACGAACATGAGCTGCGGACGTTTCGCCGTCGCTTGTGGATACTTCGTGTTCAGGCCCAAATTCGTCGCCACGAAATCCAGGTCGCCATCGTGATCGATGTCGATCGCTGCGAGTCCACGCCACCATCCCGTCACCGCTGCGAGGCCCGCCTGTTTCGTCCGATCCACGAGCTTTCCTTTTTCATTTTGGAAAAGTGCCACCGGTCCCCACTCCGTCGCCACCAGCAGATCCGGCCAGCCGTCGCCATTGGTGTCGGTCCACATCGCTGCCGTCACGAGCCCCACATTTCCCAGCCCCTCGACCGCGCTCGTCCTGTCCGTGAATTTCACCACGCCTGCCGACGATTCATTGTGCAGCAGCAGACTTTTGCCGACCTTTGGCCACTCGCCCGGAACCGTCCGCGCCCCCACGAAGATATCTGGCTTCCCGTCGCGATCGTAGTCCGCCACGCAGACCGCGCTCGCAAACTCCAGCCACTCCGGGATCGCGCCCGCAGGCGCGAGTTTGAAAGTGCCCTTGCCGTCGTTGAGATACAGGCGCGATCGGGAGGATTTTGCGCGGGCTTCAAATTCGTTCGAGCCGCTCGCGACGAAGAGATCGAGATCGCCATCCCCATCCGCGTCGAAAAACACCGCGCCTGCGTCTTCACAATCCTTGTCCGCGCGAAAAGCGTCCTCCCACTTCGCCACAAATTTCCCGCTCCCGTTATTTATCCGCATCTCGGCGATCTCACCCGCGCTGCCGCCGATATAGAAATCATCGAGCCCGTCGCCATTCACATCGCCCCAGGCCAGGACTGGCCCGAGCTGGGAAAGCGCGAACGGGAGCAACGGCTGCTTCTTGAAATCCACCTCGCTCCCGGTGTCCTTGTTTTTCAAAGTGGAAAGCGCCTCCGACTTGGTAAACATCGGCGAAATGACCGGCGTCGGCGTCACGGGATCGCCGCCATTGGCCGGCTGCGCGATCGTGTAAAACATCCCGGCCTTCAGCCCCTTTATTCGCTGTTCGCCCGCCGCCGGCCAGCGGATGGTGAGCTCCTCGATGACGGTGTCTTTCCCGAGCCCGAAATGGATGAGCGGCTCATTGCACGAGAGGTAGCCGGTCTGCGGTTCGAGCTGCCGCGTCTGCGAGCCAGAGGCCGTGCGAATCGTCACCGTCGCGCCGAAAGCGAACGGATTCGCGCCGTTCGCGACGAGCTTGATGAGTACGCGTTGTCCGTCCTGCGAGTCGTTGCGATAGATAAAATTTGGCTCCTCCAGATTTACCGTCACGAGATCGAGATCCCCATCGCGATCGAGATCCGCGTAGGCCGCTCCGTAAGTCACCCCCACGTGATCCAGCCCCCATGCCGCGCTGGTGTCTTCGAATTTCGCGTCGTGCATGTTGCGGAAAGCGCGGTGCATTTCCGTCCGCATCGGCCCTTCTTTAAAGAAATCGAACATGTGTTTCCCCCGCAACATTTCGATCGTCACCATCTTGTCCGAATCGTTCATGTGCCGGGAAATTCCGTTCGTGCAGTAGATATCGAGCCAGCCGTCGTTGTCGAAATCCGCGAACTTCACCGCCCATGTCCAGTCCGTGCTCGAAAGTCCGAAAAGCCGCGCGCCTTCCCGGAAATGACCCTCGCCCGTATTGAGCAGCAGGATGTTTTGCATGTGCTGCGACGGCCTTCCATTCGTCGCCCGCTTCAGGTCGATCCCGCCCATGACCCCCATCGTCGTCGCCGCTTTGTAGTGCGTCGTCACCGACATATCGCCGACCATGAAATCTGGGAGCAAATCATTGTCGATGTCGCCGAAATCCGCCCCCATCGAAAACCACGACGTGTGCGGGATCATCTCCGGAGCCACATCCGTGAAAGTGCCATCGCCGTTATTCCGGTAAAGTTTGTCCGTCGCGATGAAATCATTCCCCACGTAGATGTCCGGCTTTCCGTCCCCATTGAAATCCCAGACCGTCACCGAAAGTCCGTCGCCGCGGCCCGAAATGCCCGAGTTTGCTGTCACATCCTTAAAACGCGGCACACCATCCGGCCCGTTGCCTTCATTGTGGTAAAGGCGGTCCGGCGTCCCGATGGATTCCGTGCCCCAGTTGTCGTAGTCATAGCGCCAGACGCCGTAGAATTTCTCCGCTTCCGGTTTGATCGAAACCGTCCCGTCCGAGTGTTTGATGATCGGCATTTCCTTCGGGGTGCCGTCCGGGTCCTCGATGCGATTTGTTAGCAAATACATGTCGAGCCGTCCGTCGCCATCGTAGTCGAAAAATACCGCACTATGGCTGCAGTCGATCGCATCCAGCCCGGACAGCAAGCTCACCTCTTTAAACACCACCGGCTCACCCTTCGGTCCCGGCCCCATGTTGAGATAGAGCTGATTGGGCCGCATGTAGTTGCACACGTAAATGTCCAGCCGCCCATCCCCATTTACATCACCTACCGCGGCCCCGGTTCCCCAGTTTTCCCCGCCGTCGATGGGCCCCGCGCTCGCCGTGATGTCCTCAAACTTCAAATCGCCCGTTTGCCGGTAAAGCCGGTTTGGAGTCGTCGAACCCGCGAAAAAAATGTCCGGTTTCCCGTCCCCGTCGAAGTCCGCCACGATCACCCCTCCCGTCGTGACGCCGCTGTGATACATGAAATTCATCGGGTGCTCGAGCTCCATCTTGTTCACCGCGGTCAAGCCGGTCTGATCGGGCATCAGCGTTGTAAAAAGCTTGTCGCCAGTCCCGCGCGAAGGTGCATGAAGAGGGACCGCCGTCACCCCGGCAGGAAGCTGGGCAAAAGTCGCTGCCGGGAGAGGCAAAAGGACAATGATGGCGGCGAACAATTGAAGTCGTTTTTTCATAACGGGGGATGCGGGAACAGCGCCGACAAATGGTTTCGCGGCCAGCGCGTCATAAGAGCACCCACCTTCGCAGTGTCAAGTTTGAGGCAACCGCCGGGAGATGCGTCGAAAGTTGGCACTTTTCAACTTTGGCACGATCGAATGCGCCGGCGGAACGACCGCTCAGTGTCACTTCTTGCTCACGCGCGGACGCCGAAAGCCGGCGGCGGTAAAAAATGGTTCTGCGCTCGCAAAGACCTGATTGATGTAAGCGGTATTCTTTTCGTCCAGCAGGCCACTTTCCACCTGCGGAAAGTGCGTCCGCACCGCCCCGAGCACCATCATCAGTTCGTGAAAAATCACCTCGTTCCGTGGCTTCATCAGGACCAGTAAATGATAGCGGCGTCCTTCGACCGGTAGCATTTCCTCGTTTGGGTATCCGAAGACCCAGCTCGCTCGGAAATTTCGATGCCGTTTCAGTGTTTCGAACAACGGCTGAAGCAGGTCGGTTGGATAGTCCGCAGGAGCGATGACCTTCAAAGTCTGCCGCTCCTCCGGCTCACCATCATTCAGATTCGACGCTTGGAAAACTTTACCACTCGCCAAATCCCGCATCAGATTCGCTGGGATGGTCAATTCTCCCGTCTTGCACCCCTTGTTGATAACGGCACGGAGGTTCGCCTTCCCCAGGATTTCCAGAAGCACTTTCGCCTCCATCGTCCCGAGTGAATAAGTCTGGGGAGGCAATCCGAATTTTTCCATGGCCTCCTGCGCTCGCTCAATCGACGAAAACACCGGCACCACCGGCCCGAGCCCATCCACGATCTGAGAAAATGGCATCTCCATGCCATTTCTCAGCTCCACTCCGTCACCTTGGTTTTCCGGGTGGTAAGGCATCAAGAAAGACAACTCGCCCTCGCCGAGTCGTCGATAAAGCTCGGGCGTCGCGGCGCGGCTGCGGCAGACGGCCATGA
>JANLQB010000430.1:0-8375 GCA_031367565.1 Verrucomicrobiota bacterium | reverse complement strand
AAGAGGTCGAGGCCGAGCGGGTAGGTGAGTTTGCCACCGGCGAAGATCGGGTTATCCGGCCAGAAGGCCGCGCCGTTGGCGAGGAAGCGGATGTAGGTGAGATGGAGCGAGAGGTCGCCGAGATTATTGGGCGAGAGGACTTGGATGCTGTCGCCATTCGTGAAGATGAGCCACAGGAACGAGCGAAGGGAGAAGAGCGCGAACGCCACGATGACGAACCATTCGATGCCGGTCAGCCTCTTCCGTCGCGTCGCCGCGAACGGATTTAGCACCAGCGAAAAAATCCCGGTGAGTGCCCCGCCCGCGAGCGCCCAGGCGGCGAGGCGTGGATTCAGGCCGGATTCCGCGAATCCAAACACGATACCGAGCAGCACGGATGCGCTGACCGCGTAAAGAATGGCGGCGACGAATTTCATTTCAGCGTGGAGACGAAATCTGGTTCGCGTCCGGGAAAGTAGAAGCCGAATTGCGCGGTGTTGAGGTAAAGCACGTTCGATTCGTTGGCACTGCCGCGGAGGTGGACGGTTTCCTTGAAATAGTTTTGGGTGAGCGCTTCCTCGGCGCGTTCGGATTCGGATTCGTCGATGAGCAGAAAGGCGGCGTCCCAGCTCGTCAGCTCGTCGTCCGGCGCGCCGATCGCGATGTTTGGGAAATCGCCGAGCAGCCAGATGAGCGGGTGATGATCGACAGTCAGCACATTTCCGGTGATGAAATAATTCCTCTGATCGCGAGTGATGAGCGCCTTCAGCGGATCGAGCAATTTGTGGATGTCCGGCAGGGTTTGCACATAGACGTAGGGCTCGTCCTCGTCGGTAAAATGGCGGAAGTTCAGCGACCATGAGGCGGCGAGGGAGTAGCCGAGGACGAGTGCCGTGAGCGCGCCGACGGTCCAGCGATCGAGCCGGTCGAGGAGGTGATGCACCGCTATTCCAAAGACGAAAAGGAAGGGCCACATCAGCACGATGACGCACCACGGCGTCTTGTAAGCGATGATGCTGTAGGCCGTGAGCGCGCCGCAGCCGTAGATGGCGAGGTAGCGCGTGAAGCGGCCGGTGTTCTTGATTGCCAGCCCGGCGACCGCTCCGAGTCCGAGCAGTGCGGGCCATTCGTAGTGCGCGATGAGTTCTAGGAAATAGTGCCAGCTTTTCTCGTGGCCGCTCGCGCCGCCGGTGCCGGTGTGCATCCACTTGGCAAACGTCAGCACGAGGCCGGGCAGCGAGGACCAGTCGAGCAACGTGCCGGTGTAGAAAAAGAGAATGAGCGCAACGGAAGTGATGAGCACGCGATCGAGATCCCGGTGGCCGAGTTTCCATCCGCCGAATCCGAGCGGGGCCGACGGCGAAATCCGCTCCCACACGAGCAGCGTCGGCACGGCGAGAAGGAGCGCGACGCAATGCAGTGCGTAGGTTTCCTTCGTGAGCATCATCCCCGTCACGCCCATCGCGACCGCCCACAATTCGCGCCGCCCGCCGTCGCGCCAAAGCCCCGCCATTCCCCACACGGCCATGAGCAAAAAAAGGAGCAACCACGATTCGTGGATCGAATAGCGCCCGTAGAAAACGCAGCCCGGCGAGATCGCCATCGCCAGCGCAGCGATGCGGCATGCGCGCGCCGGCAGGTAGCGGCGGTAGGCGAGCATCGCGACGACACAGAGCGTACTGACGATCACGATCGGCAGCCGCAGCGCCCACACTTCCCGACCGAAGAGCGTGAGCGAAACGAAAAGCGCGTAGAAGTGCAGCGGGCCGTGGAAATTTCCCGGGTCGTAATGGAAATATCCGGTGCGCGTCATTTGATCGACGAACCAGCCGTTCACGCCTTCGTCGAAATGCGGCGGTTTGATTTCGATCCACGCGATGCGCAGCGCGAAGGCGAGCAGCACGATCGCCACGTCGATCCACCAGTCGCGCGGTTTCATTGCTTTGACCGCACCGCGCGCGATCTGTAAACGATGCCACCCCTGCATGTCCGAGCCGCCATATCTCTCGATCGTCGTGCCCGCTTACAATGAAGCACGACGCCTCCCGCAGACGCTGGATTCATTGAGGGATTTTGGGCGGGAATTCACGCGGACGGTTGAGGTCTTGTTCGTCGTCGAGCACAGCCGCGACGGCACGCTGGAAATAGCGAGCGAGGCGGCGCGGCAACAGGAGAATTTTCTCGCGATCGACAACGGCCCGCAGCGCGGGAAAGGTCACGCGGTGCGAAGCGGGATGCTCCGGGCGCGCGGGGCGCACGTCTTTTACATGGACGCCGATCTCAGCGTGCCGCTCGGGGAAATCGGGGCGTTTCTTGCGCACTTCGCGTCTCATCCCGAAGTCGATGTCTTGCTCGGCAATCGGCAGCACGCGCGGAGCCGGATCGTGCGGCGGCAATCACCACTGCGCGAGAGCATGGGCAAAGGATTCAATCGGCTGTTGCAAACATTCGGACTCGCTTCGCTGCACGATACGCAGTGCGGCTTCAAAGCGTTCCGCCGCGATGCCGCGCACGCCATCTTTTCGCGGCAGCAGCTCGATGGATTTGCCTTCGACGTGGAAGTGCTGCTGCTCGCGGAGCGATTGGGGCTTCACATCAGCGACCTGCCAGTCGAGTGGCGAAACTCGGCGGACTCGCGCGTGCGCCTGGTCCGCGACAGCCTGGCGATGTTTCGTGACCTGCTGCGCGTGCGGCGGCTCGTGGACGCGCCGCTGCGCGATCAGTGAACGGTCATCCCGCCGTTCACGTGCAGATTTTGCCCGGTCACGAAGGACGCCTGATCGCTCGCGAGGAAGACGACCGCGCCATCGAGATCTTGCGGCACGCCCCAGCGATCCGTCGGAATCAAAGAGCGGTAGCCTTCCTTCACGTCTGCGGGATCGTTCTCGTGCCGCTCCACGGGAATCCAGCCGGGCGCGATCATGTTCACCGTCACGCCCCAACGCGCGACTTCGGTCGCGAGGCTGCGCGTGAAACCATTCTGCCCGCCTTTTGCCGCGACATAGGCGGTGAAATTTGGGACGCCGCGCGCGACCACTTCCGAACCGATATTGATGATGCGTCCCCAACGCTGCGCTTTCATGTGCGGCAGGCAGGCGCGCGAGAGCAAGAATGGGCTCTTGATGAAAAAATCGAGCATCTGCTGGTAAAACGCCCAGTCGTATTCCTCGATCGGCTTCTGCGGCTGCGCGGGCGTCGCATTTAGCACGAGGATGTCCACCGGCCCGAGCTGCGCTTTGATTTTAGCAACGATCCGCGCCACGCCTTGCTCATCCGTCACATCGCCGCGCACCAGCATGCCTTTTCCGCCAGCCGCCTCGAATTCCGCGAACGCCTTCTTCGCCCGCGCCAAGTTGTTTTGAAAATTCATCGCGACCTTTGCCCCCGCGCGACCGAGCGCGATCGCCATCGCTTTGCCGAGACCGGTGCTGCTGCCGGTCACGAGCGCGACGCGGCCTTTGAGGGAGAACGGTAAAGGCGTTTTCATGCGCCGTTTTCTGCGCCGCGCATTCCGTGCCGTCGAGTGCGATTTGTGAGGTCGAAGGCCGAAGGTCGTCCTTTCCTTCGACCCTGGACCTTCGCCCTTCGCCCCTCCCGCCGCTGGTATGAAAAATGTTCTTCATGGCGCGATCTGCCATGAATAATCCCGAAACTATTTCATTCGACGCGGTGCTAGGCGAAATGCTGAAGGCCGGTGAAGGCGTTTCAGATTTACTCTTCGTCGTGGGGCGTCCTCCACAGGTGGAAGTCTATGGAAAGCTAAAGCCAGTGGACATTCCGGGGTTCATGCCGGTGCTCCAGCCGCAGCACACGCAGGGCATCGCCACCAAGCTCATGGGAGAAAACGAGCGGCTGAAGAGCGACCTGAAAGTGAACGGCTCGTGCGACACGAGTTACGCGGTGCCGAACGTCGCGCGCTTTCGGGTGAACGTCTTCCGGCAGAACGGGAATCACGCGATCATCATGCGCAAACTGAACACGCAAATCCCGACGATCGACGCGCTGAAACTGCCGCCATTTTGCCGCCAGATCGTGAAGGAGAAAACGGGCATCATTTTCGTCACCGGCGCGACGGGCTCGGGCAAGACGACCACGCTCGCGGCGATGCTGAATGAGCTGAATCAGACTTCCGAGATTCACGTGGTGACGCTGGAAGACCCGATTGAATTTTTGCATCCACATCTCAAGGCCACGTTTTCCCAGCGCGAACTCGGGCGCGATTTTTCGGACTTCGCCATCGGGCTGCGGGCCGCTTTGCGTCAGGCTCCGAAGGTGATTCTCGTCGGTGAAATTCGGGATCGCGAGACGATGGAAATCGCGCTCACGGCGGCGGAAACCGGTCACGTCGTTTTCGCGACGCTGCACACGATCAGCGCGTCGCAGTCGATCAATCGCGTCATCGGCATGTTCACGAGCGATGAGGAGGACATGATCCGCCAGCGTCTCGCGGACACGCTGCGCGGCGTCGTGAGCCAGCGGCTTGCGCCGAAGAAAACGGGCGGGCGCGTCCTCGTCACGGAGATCATGGGGAGCAATCTGCGCACGCATGAAACGGTGCTGCTCGGCGAATCAGACCTCCGCAATTACCACGAAATCATCGAGGCGAACTTCCAGAACGGCTGGCACAGTTTTGAGCAATCGTTGCTCGGACATTTCAGGGAGAGCCGCATCACCGAGGAGACGGCCCTGCTCTACAGCGTGAACAAACCGACGATGCGGAAGGCACTCGATGTCGTGAAGAAGGAGATGTTTCCCGAGGACGACACGCCGACTGGAATGCGGCTCAATCTCTAAGCCCTGCACCTCACGCTCGGCGGCACGCCGCCGCCGCGCCCACGCGCGATGGCTTGAGATTTCTCCTGCCTTGTTCGCTTCGGAGATTTCCGCGAGAACGCGCGCGTGCTCGCCTACTACGTCCATCATTTCAGTCCGTTCGTTTTTGAATTCCGCGATGGCGTCGGCCTGCGCTGGTACGGCGTCGCGTATGTCGCGGCGTTTTTGCTCGGGTATCAGCTTTACCACTGGCTGGCGAAAAAGGGCTACACGCAGATGCCGCCGGGGCAGGTGAGTGATTTCATCACTTGGGCTGCGGTGTTCGGCGTGATGTTGGGCGGGCGGCTCGGTTGGATTATTTTCTACGGGCTGAAGCAGGATCACTCGGAAGATCCGTGGTGGTGGCCGGTCGAAGTGTGGAAAGGTGGGATGGCCAGCCACGGCGGGATCATCGGGCTGGTGCTGTTCACGCTTTATTGGGCGCGGCGTTACAAGCTGTCGTGGACGAGTATCGGTGATTCACTCTGCGTCGTCGCGCCGATCGGATTGTTCCTCGTGCGCTGCGCAAATTTCATCAACGGCGAGCTGTATGGAAAACCGGCGACGGTGCCGTGGGCGGTCATTTTTCCTGCCGAGCCGGAATCTCCCCGGCACCCTTCGCAGCTCTACGAAGCCGGTCTCGAAGGCATCGTGCTTTTCACCGTCCTGTGGCTGCTGCGGACCCGCGCACGCGTGCCGCGCGGGATCATCACCGGCGCATTCTTCATCCTCTACGCGACGCTGCGGATCATCGGTGAAGTCTTCCGCGAACCCGATCCCGCGTGGGCGGTCGGGCAGTTTTCCGCAGGCCAGTTTCTGTCGCTTTTCCTCTTCGTCATCGGTGGCGTCTTTCTCGTCTGGGGCTGGCGCACGCAGCAGTACGAGAGCGCGCTTCTTAAAACGTCCGCTCCACGCTGAGCCGTCCGTCTTTTTCGGCTTCGGGGAGTTGATCGGTGAGATCGAGCCACGGCTGGAGTTGACCCGCTTGATAGGTGCGGCTCATCACGACGTAGATGGAAGTCTGCGCGGCTCCGATGCCGATCGCGCGCACTTCGGCCCATGATGGCGCGAAGAGTTCATCGGTCACGCGGAGGCCGTCGGCTTCCCACGAAAACCGGCGGGCGAACTGGAAGGGCGCGGATTTTTTCCCGGTGATGAGCAGCTTTTGCAGGAACTTGCGGATGAGATTTGGGAAGAAGCGTCCGACCGTGAACATGAGGCCGCGCAGGACGACGAGGTTGAACGTGGTCATCTGCCTGGTCTTCGCCCAGCCGAGTTTTCCGCGCAGCGTGATGCGGTCCGGCTCGATGTCGGCCTCGTATTTCCCGACGAGGTGCGCGACGGCGGTCCGCGTCTTTTTGCCCGCTGCGACCTGCACGGAAAATTGGGTATCGGAATAGACGAGTTCGTCGCCGCGGAAGAATTTGAAAACGCCGCCTTTGTTGAGGGCGAGGTAGAGCGTGGTGTTTTGGCGGCGCTCGATGAGCAGGCCGGCTTTCTTAAAATGAAGACGGCCAGCAGGGCGCTCGGTCGTGGGTGGGCGGGCTTCGTTGAAATACTGCCATGCGAGCAGATAGCTCCATGCGTGATGGCCGAGGATGTGATCGTCGGCGTAACACGCGCCGAGTCCACGCGCGAGGCCGGTGAGCACGCGATCGTTGATCGCCAGCGCCTCCGGCATCCACGCGCCTGCAAGTTCAAAGCCGTGGGGAAAAAAATTGTAGGTATTCCGGCTCGTATATTCGCCGCCGAAGGAGCCGTCGGGATGCACGAAATTTGCGGCGAAGTAGATCGCCTTTTGCAGCGCGGCTTTCACTTCGGTCGTGGGAGAAAGCGCGTGGACTTGCGCGAGCAGCGCGATCGTCAGCGTGTGGTAGCCGGGGTCGCAGCCTTCGTATTCCTGAAACCAGCCTTCCTCGTTCTGCCAGTCGAGCACGCGCTGCAACCGCTTGGATTTCGCTTTGTCCCAGCGGTCGCTGGAAAAAAGGCGGCTTACTTTTTCCAGGCAAAGGACGATGAGCGCCTGATGATTGGTGAGTCGTCCGCTTTCGTGATGATCCGCAAGCCAGTCCGCGCGCTGGCCGAAGAAGTCGAGCAACTCGGAATCGTGCAGTTCGAGCAGCGCATAACTCTCAAGGCACGCGAGTAACGAGAACGCCGCCGCGCCCGCCGCTTTCTCGAACGGGAAATAGTCATCGCAGGACCCATCGGCGTGCGCACTGCGAGCGGCGTAGCGGATACCCGCGTGGACCCATTCCTTGATCGCGGGGATTTGAAAATACGGATTTCCCGGAATCGGCAGCGCGTAGGCGAGCGCGAGCGGCCAGACGAATTCCGCCGCCATGCCGCTGGGGAAGTCGATGATCTTGTAGTGCCAGAAATTCCGGTCGAAGCAGCCGTAAGTCGGTGAGTGTGGATTGCGGTCCTGGAGTGTGAGGATTTTTGGGATGAGTGCCAGAGCCTCCTGGGCAAACAGTTCGCGGCTCATTGGTATTCGAGTTTTTTCACGCGTAATTGGATGTCTTCGAGCAGGCGGCGATTCACGGCCACGATGTCGGCGACGATGCCGACGATCCAAAGCTGCACGCCGATGAGGATAAAGATCGCGGCGAGGATGAGGCTCGGCAGCCGCGTGCGCAGGCTGTCTTCCATCGTGAAAAACCACAGCCAGCGCAGCCCGAGCGCGGTGCCGAGGACGAAGGGAACGGCACCGAGCGCGAGGAAAATGCGGAGCGGTTTATAGGTCACCGAGATGCGCAGGATCGTGAGGATGGAGCGCTGGACGTAGGCGCGCTTGGACTTCACGAGTCGCGACGGGCGCAAATCCTCATTGGTGCGGATGGGTACGGATTTGATGACGATGTTTTTCTGCCCTGCCTGAATGATTGTCTCAAGCGTGTAGGTGTAGCGCGAGAAGACGTTCAGTTGCAGCGCTGCCTCGCGGCTCATCGCGCGGAAGCCGCTCGGCGCATCCACGACGTCCGTGCCGCTCGCCTGCCGCACGACGGACGAGCCGAGGCGCTGGAGAAATTTTTTCAACGGAGAAAAATGCGCGATTTCACCCACGGGCCGCGCGCCGATCACGATCGCCGCTTCACCCTTCAGGATTGGTTCGACGAGTTTCGGAATGTCCTCGGCGCAATACTGATTGTCCGCGTCCGTGTTCACGATGACATCCGCGCCTGCGCGCAGCGACGCCTCCAGTCCAGCCGTGAAAGCGCACGCCAGCCCGCGATGCGCGCCGAGTTCCACGACGTGATCGACGCCATTTTCCCGCGCGACGGCGACCGTGAGATCTTCACTCCCGTCGTTGATGATGAGCCACTCGACTTTCTCAAAACCCGCGACCGCACGCGGCAGTGCCTTCAGGGCGATGGCGAGGGTCCCTTCCTCATTAAAGCAGGGGATTTGGATGATGAGTTTCTTCACTTTGCAGGTATGCGGCGGTCCTCGCTATGAAGCAGCTTGCCCGTCTTGCGGCGAGCGCCAATTCCGCCTAGCAGCGGATTGACAAAGGGTTCGCGGGCTATTGCAGTTTGCGCCTATGCCTTTCCATCCCCCGCGTCAGCGCGCGCTGTCCGCTG
>JANLQB010000420.1:0-2198 GCA_031367565.1 Verrucomicrobiota bacterium | reverse complement strand
TCGGCGCGGTGCCGGGCCAGTCCACGAGCAGCGGATCAATGCGCAGCGCGGCGACGAAACGCGGATCGCGCGCGAAACCGCGCTCCCACACGGGCCGTTCGAGGTCGTCGAAGGGTGAGTTCGTCATGCAGACTTTGCCGACGTTCGCGAGTTCGAGACAGCGCGTGGTGAAGTCGGCGACGTTCCATTTTGCGAAGTGCGCGCGCAGCGCGGGCAGGTCGCGCTTTTTCACCTCGAGCCCGAGCGCATTCAGCACGGTGAGCACCCCGCGGCACGCCTCGGAGATCGGCGAGTGGTCGATGAAAAGCGCCTGCCAGATCGCGTCCGCCTGCTGCGTCTTCGTCATCGCCCAAAACTTGTCGTAAGGCAGATCGAACTGCCGGAAGCCCTCCGCGATCAGGTAGTGATACACGAGCAATTCATCGATGCCCCACCGCAGTAACTCGCCGAAAGCGGGGTCGTAGAGATGGGTGTGGATGTCGAAAACGGGCGTGCTCTCGACCACCTCGGCGACGAGGGAACGGAGGTTGGCGAAGGATTGCATAACACCGCGAATCTGAGCGTACTCCCGCCCCGGCCAAAGCGGAATTTTTCCCAGAGTCCTCGCAAAGGAACGTGTTTGGAATCGAGCCAAAGTTGCAGACTTTTCCAATGTAACGAACGACGCGGCTGGGTACGGACGATGATTTGAAACGGGCAATCGAGCGCAATGATATAGGTCATGTCCGCGCGTTGCTGGAGAACGGTGCTGGAGCCTGTTGTGGGGCGAATGCGGCGGAGTTCCCGAGTCTTGGAGTTTGCCACCGCAAGTCACGGCGCTCTTCCGTGAGCACAGGTTGCGCAAAGTCGGAGAGAAATCATAGGTGACTCACGACCGCGCGATGCTTGTGGAGGAAAACCTCGCATCCAGCGCACCGAACGTTCTCAAATGGGTTCATATGCTCGTGACAATGATGACCTTTGAACGCTGCGCGGCGCTGTTCCGATTCGCAACGGCTGGCCTGTTTCTGACAACGCTCGGCGCGGTTGTGCGCGCGGAGGACTGGGCGCAGTGGCGGGGGCCGCAGCGCAATGGCGTTTCCGCCGAGAAGGGCTGGCTGGATGTCTGGCCGGCGGACGGGCCGATGGTGGCTTGGAAGGCGAAGGTTGGGCTGGGGTTTTCTTCTTTTGTGATCGCGGAGGGGCGGGTTTTTACGATGGGTCATGCGGAGGGGCAGGACACGGTTTGGTGTTTCGAGGTGGCGACGGGCAAGGTGGTTTGGAAACATTCTTATCCGGCGGAACTCGGCGACAAATTCTTTGAGGGCGGGACGACGGGGACGCCGACGGTAGGGGGGGATCGCGTGTTCACGCTGAACCGCTGGGGCGAGGTGTTTTGCTTTGAGGCGGCGAGCGGGAAGATCGTGTGGTCGAAAAATGTGCAGAAGGAAACGGACGCGCCGGTTCCCGACTGGGGTTTTACGGGTTCGCCGCTGGTGTTTGAAAATTTGCTCGTGCTGAATGTGGGCGATGCGGGGCTGGCGCTGGATAAAGCAACGGGCGCGATTGTTTGGAAATCGGCGAACAAGGCGGCGGGTTATTCGACGCCGTTGCCGGTGCAGCGCGATGGGAAGTGGCTGGCGATTTTTGGGAATGGGAAGGCGTATGTGGCGATCGATCCGCGCGAGGGGAAGGAAGCGTGGCGCTTGCGCTGGCTCACGGAGTATGGCGTGAATGCGAGCGATCCAATCGTGGAGGGCGACGCGATGTTTCTCGCGACGGGCTATGGCAAGGGCGGCGGGCTTTTCAAACTCGGCGCGGGCGAGCCGGAGGCCGGGTGGAAGACGAAGGCGCTGCGCACGCAACTGAACGCCGCGGTGCTTTATCAAGGACAGCTCTACGGCGTGGATGGCGACACGACGGTGAAGGCCACGCTCAAGTGTCTCGACTTCGTGACGGGCGAGGAAAAGTGGGCGCTGCCGGGCTTCGGCTCCGGCGGAGTCGTGATCGCGGACGGGCGGTTGATCGCGATGAGCGGCTTCGGCGAGTTATCGGTCGCGCCTGCGACGCCGGATGGATTCAAGCCGACCGCCACTTCGCAGGTGCTCGGCGGCAAATGCTGGACGGCTCCCGTACTCGCGAATGGTTTCATCTACTGCCGCAATGGCGCGGGCGATGTGGTGGCGCTGGATGTGCGGAAGAAATAGAATTTCCCGCGA
>JANLQB010000418.1:0-7605 GCA_031367565.1 Verrucomicrobiota bacterium | reverse complement strand
TGGAAATGACGACGTTCGTGATGCGCGTTGGCTTGCCGTCGATGTACTCGACGGATACCTGCGACTTCGCATCGGGCCGCAACCACTTCGCGGCTTTGCCGGCCTTGCGGATCTCCGTCAGCTTCCGCCCGAGGCGATGCGCATACATGATCGGCGCAGGCATCAGCTCCGGGGTCTCGTTCGACGCATAGCCAAACATGATGCCCTGATCGCCCGCCCCTTGCTCGGCGTGCTTTTTGCCCTTCGCCTTCTTCGCATCCACGCCCTGCGCGATGTCGGGGCTCTGCGCGGTGAGGATGTTCTGCACGAAAATTTTGTCCGCGTGAAAAATGTCGTCGTCATTCACGTAGCCGATCGCGCGCACCGCATCGCGGGTGATCTGCACGTAGTCGAGCTTCGCCTTGGTCGTGATCTCGCCGCCGACGATCGCGATGTTACTCTTCACATAAGTCTCGCAAGCCACGCGGCTCGTTTTGTCCTGCGCCAGACACGCATCGAGCACGGCATCGGAGATCGTGTCGGCGACTTTGTCGGGATGGCCTTCACCGACGGATTCGGACGAGAAAATGTAGCGTTGAGACATGCGGGAGTTGGAGTGTAAGAGTTGAGGGTAGTCTTGGGCATCTTTGAGCCGATTGACGATTCATCGACGCATCATGATGCGGTGATATGTTTTAAGTCAGAATATTGCGTCGTCAATATGGATTTCGGACGGCGAAAGGGATCAGGGCGTGGCCGGAACGAGGACGACGGAACCGACGCCAGTCGCGGAGCGCTGCACTGCCACCGCCGCAGGTAGTTTTTGATAAATCACGCCCAAAAAGGTCCGTGATGCGATGCGACCCGGAGGCAAGAATCTGCCCGAAAAAAGGCCCGTTCCTGACTGAAGCCTGCATTGCAGGCCATTGGCAGGGAGACCCGGAATCACGACATTGCCCGGACCAAAGCTGATCGGCGTCGTGATCGCGGACGGGAGATCGCCTCCTGACATCGTGACGTTGCCGGTTTGGGCAGCGAAGATGTTCGTGCCAGCGGGAGGCGCGACATACCGTGAACCGAGTATCGTGACGCCAACGGAGAAGCCAGATGCGTAGCGCAAGGTGGGCAGCGCGGGGCGCGACCAATTTAGCTCGCCGTCGAAATCGCTCTGGCCCGGCGCGTCACGAAAATCCAACTGTCCGGTGAGATACCCACCACCGCCGAAAAGCGGCACGGCCAGGAAGACATGGCCGTTTTCCGTGATCGTGCAGCCTGCTGCGAACGGCCTTCCATCGCCGAGCGAGCCGGAGAATGTGGCCGCACCATTGCGCCCGACGACCGCGACGCCGTTACCGTGGCCGAAGGCGGGCGGACCGGACTCTCCTTCAGGCGGCGGAAGGATGAACGTGTATCGGCCCGCGTAAGGCGCGGAATGATTCGCGGCGAATGCTGCCGCGCGGAAGCCGCGGAGTTCAACCTGGGAGGAGCCGTCGATGAGCGTCGCGAGAACAGTGGGTGCGCCGTCTACGAGCGCGAGTCGGACCCGAAGGAGGAGCGGCGGCTGCGGAGACCGGCGGGGAATGTTGATCGTGGTTCCGTCGAGGTTGGAGACTGATCCGAGGACGGGATAACGTGCGCTGCCGTGAACGAGTCGTCCGGTAAAAGCACCGGAGCTATCGACCGCTGCCCAGAAAGCGATGAGATGGGCACCTTGCGGATCGGGCGGTGCGATCGCGGTGTAGTTTCCCCCATAGATCGTGAGGCTCTCAAAATTTGCGACCAGCGTCGCCGGGCCCGTGAAATTTAGCACCAGCGGGTTGTCCGTGCTCGTCACCGCGCCACTCCAGCCAATGAATCTCGTGCCCGGGATGGGCGTGGCGGCAATGGTGAGGAAGGCTCCGATATCGCGAACCGTCGTGCCGAGAAACTCCGCCGACACACGACCAGGCCCGGAGGTTAAAACCGTGAGCGGAGCGAGGGTGACTGTCTCGAAATTTGCGGTGACCGTCGCGTTCGAGGACAAGCTGATGGTGAGGGGATTTTGCGAGGCTGTGACCGCGCCGGTCCAGCCGGTGAACCGTGCGCCGGGGTCGGCGGTCGCGGTGATTGCGACCGTCGTGCCGAGCGGTTGTTGCGTCGTGCCAAGATACTGGGGCGTGACCCGGCCCGGCCCGTTCACTGCGACGGTGAAAGGAACGAGCTGGCTGAAAGTCGCCTGTAACGTTGAGTCCGCCTGCACCAGAAAGAAGAGGTGTGGATTCTCCGACGTGATCGCATCCGCCCAGCCCACAAATCCAAACCCATCGTCCGGCGTTGCGAGCAACTCCCGCATCGAACCGACCGTCCACCACGTCGTACCTGCACCGCCGGGTACGACAGAGCCGTGGCCGTTGATCACCACGGTGAACGGCGTCTGCACATCAATCGTCAATTGCCCGATGGCTTTTTCTCTGTTCACGGCCGTCGCCGAGACGGGCACCACGAAGACACCCGGCTGCGTTGGCGTTCCGGAAATCAAGCCGCTTGCCGGATTGATGTTCAGCCCTGCGGGCAATCCGGTCGCAGCGAACGTCACGCCCGGTGTGTCGCACGTCAGGCTAAAGGCAAAGGCTCCGCCCTTGTGCGCGGTCGTGGTGTCTGCGCTCGTGATGAGCACTTTTGTGTCGGTGAGCGCATAGACATGCATTTTTGCCGGGCCGAAAAACGACGCTCCCGCGACATAGAGACGCCGCCCCCCACGGTCGCAGATGATCTCCCCGACGCTTTCGTCATTCGCGATTTGAAACGAGCCAGTTTCCAAAAACGTCGCCGTATTAAAAATGCGGACTTTGTTCTGCGAGGCCGGTGCCGTGTAAAATACGGTGTCATCCGCGTTGAATGACCCGTTTGCCGGATAGGCATCGCATTGGAAAATTCCGATCGAGGCATTGAGGTCGGTGGTTGGGATCAGCGCGATGCCGTAGTTGCCCTGGCCTCCACCGGTCGCGTAGCAAAAGGTATTGCCGCTGTGCGACATCATGAGGCGCTCACCATTTTCGCCCACGCGACCGAAAATGGATTCCTGTGAAAACGTCAGGGTCGCACCAGATACGTCAAACCTCTTCAACCTCGCCGGGGAGAGCCCGACGTCACCGTAAATGAGTTTTTTGCGATCGGGCGTGATCGCGAGCACCGAAGCCATATCGGTCACTTGGGGAAATCCAATCGAGGCCTGCACCACACCGTCCGCCGCGTTTAACTGCTTGATGGATGCATCGTCCACGAACGTCACGTAGAGCCTGTCCGCGAGACCTGCGGCGATATGGGCCGGTCTGAACGGGGTGAGCAGGGACGGCAGTTTCGTCAAAGTCGTCAGGTCGATCACTCCGATGCCCGCGGTCGTGGAGCCACTGCACGCCACGTAAAGCCGCGAGCCATCTGCCTTCACATCCAGCCCGTGCGGCTGCGAACCGATGAAAATCTCCTGAGCCACCGTCGCCGTATTGGTGTCTATCACGATCACCGAATTGTTCGTCGTGGTGGCGTAGATGCGTTCGCGCACCGGATCCTGAGCGAATTTGATGACCTCATAGTCGAAGTCCTTGAGCAAAGTCCCGACACCGGCGCAGGGCGCACGGCCCGCGCCGAGGATGAACAACACACACGAGATAAGGAGAGTACGCATTTTTCCGAAGGGGTTCTTTTTTTGACAAGTCTGCGGCGCAACTCGCGCCCACGGCGGCGTCCAGTAGCTTGGTTCCACTTGTCCCGCAAGAGCCTTCCAAACTTGCACAGAAGGTGCCGCACGGATTCACCACCTTGCCGGTTTTCCAGAGTGGCTCTAACGTGTTCGGCTGTTTTATGCCTCGTCGTTTCCTCCTATTTCTCGGCGCCCTCGCGTCACTCGCCGCGCACGTTTTTTCGCAGGAGGCGATACTTCAGTATTTCAATACGTCATGGAAGGAGATCGAGCGGCGCCTCCCAGAGGTCGCCGAGGCGGGATACACTTCGCTCTGGCTGCCGCCGCCGAGCAAAGGGTCGTCCGGCACGTTTTCGGTCGGTTACGATCCGCTCGACCGCTTCGATCTTGGCGACAAAAACCAAGCCGGCTCCGTGGCGACGCGCTATGGCACGAAAGCGGATTTGCTCCGGCTTGTGGAAACGGCGCAGCGATTCGGACTGCGCGTGTATTTCGACAATGTGATGGCGCACACCGCCGGGCCGCTCGACAACGTGAATCCGGGCACGCTTTTCCCCGGCATCCCGGGCTTTGTGCCGGAGGATTTTCATCTCGTGAAAAAGGTGGGCGGCGGCTGGCGCAAGGCGAGCGACAGCGTGGATTACCATGACGAGTGGCAGGTTCTAAATCGCAATCCGTTTGCGTGGGACATCGCGCAGGAGAGTCCGAACACGAGCTTCGATCCCGTTGGCCAGACGGAGAATCTGGACTACCCGAAATTCACCGGCATCCGGCATCCCGGCCAGACGTGGCTTTATCCGGACACCGATCTACCGGGCGTGACCGATGCGAACGGGATCGTCTTCCGCCCCTTCGCCGACAAAGAGCCGTATGTGGACGCGAACGGAAATGGGCGCTTTGACTGGACGGACACGAACGCAAACGGCCAGCACGACGCCGGAGAACCAAGCGAGGCTTTCACGGACACGGGCGTCGATCCGACGAATCCCGCGCATCAAACCGCGGCGTGGGGTTTTGGCGATGGGAAATACAACATGGGAAATCCCGTGCCAGAAGACGTGAACACGATGCTCATCCGCGCGACGCGCTGGACGATCGACCAGACGGGATGCGACGGTTTCCGCCTCGATGCGGTGAAGCACGTGCCGAGTTACTTTTTCGGGCAGCAATCGGGCGCGAAGGATTCCTCGAGCGCGGGTTATCTCGGCAATGCGCAGGCGCAATACAATCTCACGCACGGCTACAGCGACTGGTCGAATCATCGCAATTCCAACTACTCCACCCGCGCCGTCCGCGACGATCTGATGCTCTTCGGCGAGCACCTCGGGGCACCGCCAAATCCGAACGATTACCTCGACGCCGGGATGCGCATCGCGAACGACAATTTCGCGAATAACGTCGGCGGATTCGGCGGCATCGGCGCAAGCATGGTCGGCTACGACAATCCAGGGCAGTTCACTTTCGGCGTCGATAACGGCGTGATGTATTGCCTGAGCCACGACAACAATTACATGGTCGGCAGCGAGCGCCCGGCGGCGCATCAATACATGCTCACACGCGCGGGCGTGCCGATCGTTTACACGGACGGCTATAACATCTCTGGTGGCCCGGACTTTTTCCCGAAGCCGGCTTACATCCCGTTTCTCGGTCAATACGGACAGACTTACATCACCGGCTCGCTGCCTTTGCGGCGCGATTTTATGCGCGGCGATCAAGCGGCGCGATGGTCCACGCAGGACGTGGCTGGCTGGGAATTCCGCGACAAAAGCGAGAACGCCGCGATGTCCGATGTGGACGCGACGACGATCGTGGTGATGCACGCGCGGAACTACATCGGCGGGCAGCAAATGCCTTTCGGCACGACGTTCCCAAACGGCGCGCGGCTGCGGAATTTCTCGCCGTACGGCGGATCGTTTTACGCGAGCGTCGGCGGCGACGGAAAATTGCGCGCGGATGGCGACCTGAATCCCGTGCTCATTCCGAGCAATGGCTACTTCGCGTTTTCCTACGATGTGCCCGAACTGCCGACGATCTGGCAGGGCTCGGCGCGGGTGCATCCGATCGACATTTTAGAAAGTGGCGCGCCGGTGCCGACGATCGGTGTCCTGCGCAAAGACGGCGCGAACGGCGATCCCGCTTACAATTACACCGCGCAAATCCCGCTCGTGCGGAACGGCGCGAATCTGCGCTTCGTCGCGCACGCGGATGGCGCGGCGGAAAACATCCTGCTCGCTCTCGACGGCGGCGTGGATGTGAACTCGCACATCCCGATCGGCCCGGTCGGCAGCGAGAAGCGCGACAACCCGCCCGGCACGGCGACGGACACATATTTGGGTTTCGAGCAGATGCAGTTCGTGCGGCGGACGGCGGAAAAATTCGCAGCGCAAAACGTGGCGCGCAACGTGATCGGCTCGGCCGGCGCGGAGACTTGGAAAGCGACGATCGGGACAGGCTTCGACGCGGCTTCGCCAAGTCTCGGCGGTGGCCCGAATACGAACACGAGCACGGCGGCTTTCGCGTATCACAATCCCGCCGCAAACCGCGACGGCGCAGCGAGCGCGCCCCAATTTACTCCGCAACCGGCGGCGGCAGCCGGGCAGGCGATCACGGTGCGCGTGAAGACGGCGTACCAATTTCAGGTGAATCAAACGTGGCTCTACTACACGGCCGACGGCTCCGCGCCGGAAGGCACGGCGGGCGTCCCACTCGGCACGACGCGCGCGGTCGCGATGGCGTTTGAAAGCGCGGGCACGGACGATTCGCCGACGCTGCACACCGATTGGTGGATCGGCACGATCCCCGCGCAGGCGGCCGGGACCGTGCTTCGCTACAAGATCGGCACGCTGAATACCGTGGCCGCGAGCCGCTTCCCGTTCGCCGCCGCCGATGGGGATGTGAAGAAGCGGATGGAAACGATTTTCCAAATCGACGCCTTCAACGCGACGACGGCGACGGTCTTCCCGCACAACGATCTGGGCGTGCGAAAAACCGGCCTCAGCGAAGGTTTTCACGTCCTGCGCACGCGCGCCTTTCTGAATCGGCTGGGAAAAGCCGCGCTCTTCAAAACGAACACGCAGACCTTTTACTACGACGCGCAGCGGCCAGGGGGCGCGGTGCTTTTCCCGACCGAAAATGCGACGATCGGCGGGACGACTTACGGTCTCGTGATCGCGACCGACGCGAGCGTGACGGGGGTGCAGTTCAACATTCTCGACTCGAGCGCAGGCAACGATTCCGCCGCGAACGGCAATGGAGCGGGCAACTGGGCCGCGGCGACGGAAGTGACGCCGTCGCAACTCGGGACGACGGGTTTCGGGCGCGAGTGGCGCTTCGATTACAAAAACATTCCGGCCAGCGGCGCGGCGATCGTGAACGTGCGGCTGCGCGAAGCATCGTCCTCCGCGAACAACGCGCTCGACGATACGACCGGCTGGTTCACGACGCTGACGCGCAATCTCAACACGGGCTCGGCGGTGAATTACCGCATCCAATTCCCGACGACCGACGGCACCGTGGTGGACGCGAATTACGTCGGAAAAATCTACTTCAACAAAAGCCTCGCGAACGCGATTCCCGCCGCGCAGATGGTGAACGAATTCACGATCACCGTGGATGACGTGCTCATCCCGCGCGCTGGCTACGCCTTCATCGTCAATGAAACCGCGACCGAAAGCGCGATGTCCTTCCACTTCCCAAATCTTTACACCGGCAACCCCGACGACCTGCACGAACTCCGCGCCACGCATCAGCGCGCCGACATTTCGCTGACGGATACGCGCCTCGTGAAAGCAGCGCCGGGCGCGATCGTGGACCGCGATGGCGACGGCCTGCCGGACTATTGGGAAATCCAAAACGGGCTCGATCCGAACAACCCGGACGGCATCGAAGGCGGCGACGGCGACCGCGATGGCGATGGCGTTTCCAACAAACTGGAATTCCTCGCCGAC
>JANLQB010000386.1:0-4170 GCA_031367565.1 Verrucomicrobiota bacterium | reverse complement strand
TCACGAGCACCGTCTTTCCTGCATGCACGATTTCCGTCCCGCCCGCGCGCGGGCCGATAAAATAACGCGTGCTCCCGCCTTCCCCATCCAGCTCCACGAACGCGCTGAGGTCGATGGCATCCTTCGCTCCGAACTCGTGCAGCGTGAGCCCGCGAAATTGCGCGATCGCTTCCTCCACCTCCGCCGCTTGCCGCGATTGACCGTGCGCGAGATACGACGCCTCCAAGCCGCGCGTGTCGTATTTGTTTTCCGCCTTGCTCTGCTCATCCGTCGCCTCCGCCTGTGCAGCCCGCGCCGAGCGCGCGTACGATTCCGCCTCCTCGGTAAGTTGGGCGATGATCTTTTCGATAAGCGTGCGTTTGTTCATGGGAATGATGACGCGCACATCAAACGGACGTGCGCAATGTTCTTCAACGTGCCGTGCATGGACGCCCCGCCGCGCGTGTGCTTACATTCCCGACCCTATGCTGAAATTCACCAAGATGAACGGAGCCGGAAACGACTTTGTGATGCTCGACAATCGCGACCATTCCCTCGCCCTCGAAAAGTCCGCGATCGAGAAGATTTGCGACCGTCATCGCGGCGTCGGCGCGGATGGAATGCTCATCGTCGAGGCCGCGCAAAGCGGCGCGGATTTCCGCATGCGCTACTACAACAGCGATGGCGGCGAGGCGGAAATGTGCGGCAACGGCGCGCGCTGCTTCGCGCGCTATGCGCAGCGGGTTTCGGGGAAAATCGGGGACGTGTCTTTTGAAACGATGGCTGGCGTGATCCGCGCGAAGATGATCGGGGAAAATGTGCGCATCCAGATGAGCGAGCCGCATTCGCTCGCGCTGAATCAATCGCTGAGCGCAGGGAGCGCGAAGATCGTGGTGCATTCGCTGAACACCGGCGTCCCGCACGCGATCGTTTTCGTCGGCGATTCCGCCAAGCCCAGCGACCAAGCCAGCACGCATCCCCTGCTCCATTCGCTCCGCGAAAATCTCGACGCCGTCGATGTGCGCACGCTCGGAAACGCGCTCCGCTTTCATCCGCACTTCGCGCCAAAGGGAACGAACGTAAACTTCGTCACGCAGACCGGCCCGAGCGCGATCGCGATCCGCACCTACGAACGCGGAGTGGAAGACGAGACGCTCGCGTGCGGCACGGGCATGGTCGCCTGCGCGCTCATCTTCGGCGAGCTGGCCGGCGCGGCGTCGCCGGTGCAGGTGAAAGTGCGCGGCGGCGACACGCTCGAGATCGCCTGGGAAAAAACGGGCGCCACCTGGCAAAACGTCACGCTCACCGGGCCGGCGGATTTTACGTTCGACGGCGAGATCGCGCAGCCAGCTTGATTCGACGGGTCATCGCTTGCGGAAGTTCACAGAGATTCAGCTTGCCCGCAGGATGAATCTCCCCTAAATCCGCTCCCACGAAGCGTGGACACATGCGCTTCTCTTCACCGCGCGAAGTCGCTGGCGTGGGAAGCCGGAGCCGCGGGCGTGTTTCTCCCCCTAGAAACCCGCTGCGAGTAGCGACATGAAAAATCGACCGGGCTCAGTCCGCCGCTCCCGAGGCCGCGCCCCACCCAAACTAAGCTATCCAAAACCAGCAAATTCGAGTCAATGGCCGCATCCGCGCGCGTGAAGTGCGCGTCGTGCTCGCCGCCACCGGTGAACAGTTAGGCGTAATGAAGCTTTCGGACGCGATCCGACACGCTCAAAACCTCGGCCTCGACCTCGTCGAAGTCGCTGCCACCGCAAATCCCCCCGTCTGTCGCATCGTCGATTTCGGCAAATTCAAATACGAAGCTGCCAAGCACGACAAGGACAAGAAACACTCGACCAGCAAGCTGAAGGAAGTGAAGTTCCGCGTGAACATCGGCAAGCATGATTACGAGACGAAGCTGCGCCACTCGGAAGAATTCCTCGACAAGGGAAACAAAGTCCGCGTGCTCCTGCAATTTCGCGGACGCGAAATGGCGCACCAAGACCTCGGTCTCTTACTGTTGAATCGCGTAAAGGGCGATCTCGTGACGATGGCCACCGTAGAGCAGGAACCAAAGCTCATGGGCAAGACCGTGACGATGACGCTCGCCCCGCTGCCTGCGAACAAGCGCAAGCGCAACTTTTTCACCGAGCACGATCTGGAAGTCGCGGACGAAGAAGACGAAGACGAAGAGACCGGGGACAAAGAGTAGCTCCGCAACCGCGGTTCGCGCACTTTGCAAAAAAGACTTCTGCTCTTCGACATCGACGGGACGCTCATCACCAGCGGCGGCGCGGGCGAAAACGCGCTCCGGCTCGGCATCATGGATCGTTTCGGAATCGACGACGATTTACGAGGCATCGAGATCGCCGGACGGACAGACTCGGGCATCGCGCGGCAGTTTTTTGCGAAGCATTCGTTGCCCGATACGCCGGGAAATACCACATCGTTTTTCGAAGGCTACCTCACCCATCTGCCGCGCATGCTCTCGGAGAAAGACGGGCGACTCCTGCCGGGAATCGTCCCGCTGCTCGATGCGCTGACGACCCGCGATGATGTGATCCTCGCGCTACTCACGGGAAATCTGGAGCGCGGTGCGAAACTGAAGCTCACGCACTACGGCGTGTGGGATTATTTTGAATTCGGCGCTTACGCGGACGATCACCACGATCGGAATCAGCTCGGCCACTTCGCCCGCACGCGCGCAAAGGAACGGCACGGCGTCGAGTTTCCACCCGAAAACATCTACATCCTCGGCGACACGCCGCACGACATCACCTGCGCCCGCGCCATCGGGGCCAAGGCCGTGGCCATCGCCACCGGCCAATTTACCCGCGCCCAGCTCGCCGGGCACGCGCCGGATTTTCTATTCGACGATCTCGGAAACGTGGACGCCGTCGTCGCCACGCTCACCTGTTCGTAGTCGTCCGCTACTCGCGCACCTGCCCCGTGCCGCGGAGTTGGTATTTGTAAGTCGTCAGTTCCTCCAGCGCCATCGGCCCGCGCGCGTGCAGCTTGTCCGTACTGATCCCGATCTCCGCGCCGAAACCAAATTCCCCGCCATCCGTAAATCGCGTGGACGCATTCCAGTAAACCGTCGCGCTATCCACTTCCGCCAGGAAACGCTCCGCCGCCGCTTCATCGCGTGTCACGATTCCATCGCTGTGATGCGACCCGTGCTCCTCGATGTGCGCAACCGCCTCCTCCAGCGAATCCACGATTTTCACGGCCAAAATCAGATCCAGAAACTCCGTCCGAAAATCCTCCGGAGACGCCGCGACGATGCCTTTCCCGTTTAGCTTTTCCAAAGCACCGGCGTCACATCGCAACTCCACGCCTTTCTCCAGCAGCGTCTTCCCAGCCGACGCAAAAAACGCCTCCGCCACCTCCCGATGCACCAGCACCGTCTCGATCGCATTGCACACGCCGGGCCGCTGACATTTCGCATTCACCACGATCGCTTCCGCCATCGCGAGATCCGCCGCCTTGTCCACATACATGATGCAAATGCCTTCGTAATGTTTGATCACCGGCATCCGCGCATGGCTCACCACGGCCTCGATCAGCCCCTTCCCTCCGCGCGGCACGATCACATCCAGATACCGATCCATCTCGCACATGTGCCGCACCGCCTCGCGATCCGTCACCGGGATGAGCAGGATCGCATCCGCCGGCAGCCCCGCCTTCGCGCCGCCGCGACTCAGCGCCGCCGCGATGGCCACGTTCGAGTGAATCGACTCCGAACCGCCGCGCAGGATCGTCGCGTTTCCCGTCTTGGTACAAAGCACCGCCGCATCACTCGTCACATTCGGACGCGATTCGTAAATGATCCCCACCACACCGATCGGCACGCGGATCTTCGTGATCCGCAACCCGTTCGGACGCGTCCAATCGCGAATCGTCTCGCCCACCGGATCAGCCAACTCCGCCACTTCACGAATTCCCTGCGCCATCGCCGCCAGCTTCTTCTCATTCAAAGTCAGCCGCTCCAGCATCGGCTTGCTCAGCCCATTCGCGGTCCCCTTCTCCACATCCCGCGCATTCGCCGCCAGGATCTCATCCTTCGCCGCCAAAATCTCCTCCGCCATCGCCAGCAGCCCCGCATTTTTCGTCGCGGAATCCAACCGCGCCAGCACGCGAGCCGCCACGCGTGCGCGACGACCGTATTCGAGGATTTGAGATTTAAGATCCGACATGCCCGCA
>JANLQB010000016.1:0-1985 GCA_031367565.1 Verrucomicrobiota bacterium | reverse complement strand
GCGCACGCCGCCGCCGCGTTCCCCTGCGCTGTTCATCATCGATTCAAAGGCGACGGTCTTGCGCTGGTAAACTTTGCCGTCGATGCCCTTGGTCGTGTAGGCGTTCGAGATATTTTCGGCGACGATATCCATGCGGATTTTCTCCGCTTCGAGCGCGCTGGAAGTAGCGTTGATGCCGGAGATGAAATTCATACGGATCAGGAGGCGCTGCGGCCGGTGATTGCGAGTTTCAGTTGTTTGATCGAACCGCTCACGAACTCGGTGAGCATGTCGTACTCCGCTTCGTTTTTGCTCATCGCGAGGAGTTCCTTGTCAAGCTGCACGGTGTTCCCATCCTTGCGTCGCGACGATGCCGCGGAGTCTTCCACGATCTTTGGCGTTGGAACCGCCGAGCCGCCGCCTGCGCGGACGTGTGCGGCAAATTCCTGCGCGAAATCCTTCGGCAGATCGACCCGCTTGTAGCCGGGCGTTTCGATGTTTGAGAGGTTCGCAGCCAGTGCTTCGTGGCGCACCATCGCCACGTCCAGAAGCTGTTTTGTCGCCTGGTAATTGGCGCTGGAGAAGAGTTGCTCGATCATCGCGATAAGGCATAGCAGCGTATGTGCCAGCGGCGTCGAAAGGCCGGAAATGGGCATAAATACAGGGATTGCGGGCTGGGGCAGGGGGAATCGCGTTGGAACGAGCGGAAGAATCTGCCGCACGCGCATGCCTGCGTGCGGCGAATTTTGCCGGACGAATTGCGGACGGACCTAGATCGTAGCCGTAGCGGGCAGCATCGCGCCCAGGGTGCGCGCGAGGGCGGCGGTTTCTTGGGAGAGAAAAAGGGGTCGCGCGTTTTGCCCGGGTGCCTGCGTGGAGACGGTGCCGTCTTGGGAAATTTGCAGAGAGACGGGTCGCGTGGGATCGCTTGAATCCATGGCCGTGCGGATTTCCGGCGAGGAAAGTAGTTCGTTCTTCAACCGGTCAATGGCGGAAGACAGGGAATCTTTTGCCGGTGCGGCTTGATTTAGAATTTGCTGAAACGAAAGCGAAGATTTCGTCGCTGCCGCCGAGCGTGATTGTGCCCAGCGATCGATTAGATTCGAGGCGGTGGAAGCGATGGCGTTGACGAGAAGCGGATACATGCTTTCACGCTCAGCAACCGCAATGCCATCTCCAGCGGCGCAATTCCAGATACGGGAACAGCGGCCATTTGCTCGGATGCCGGTTCAGCTTAAAGAAACGCGACGGACGGCGATTTCGGAATCGGACCTACTTGCTGGCAGCGTCTTGCAGAGCAGCGCGCTCGCCTTCCGCAAGATCCGTCGCAGCATTGAGCCACGACGTGGCGGCGCTGGGATTTTTCGATCGCCATTGTCGCCACGCGTTGCCGAGCGTTTTCATGCGCTCGGGTTCATCGCGGTTGACGCGGGTCCACGAGAGCGCGGCGTCGGGATCAGTATCGAAGATCGAAAACGCCAAGCCCGTGGCGGCGGCTGATTTTCCTGAATCCGCGGGCAGTTTGTTCAGCCAGGCTGTGACTTTCGAGGCGTCGTGTTTCGGCCACGTGAAGGTGAATTGCTTCATGGCTTCATTGCGGGCTGAACCTTGGGGTAGAGCGGCGGCCCACACTCCGGCGGCGAGCGCGCCCATAAATTGAACAGCAAGGCGATGGCGCTGGTTGATTCCTTCTGCGGTGCCGGTTTGAGCCGAGGGAGGCAGACCGAACAGCCAGTCTCTCATTTGGGGGGATCGAAGGTTACAGATTCAGCGATCGGCGCTTCCTATGGGAGCTGGAATGGAGGAATAACTGTCGTGGGGGAACCAAGCAGCTTGTTAGCTTGCGGCCACGGTTATGCGGCCTTGCCCCAATGCCGTAGCAGCGTGTCGGCCATCGCGGCGGGAGTCGGAGAGACGGCGATGCCTGCCGCTTTGAGGGCTTCGATTTTGCCAGCGGCGGTGCCTTTTCCACCGGAGACGATGGCTCCAGCGTGGCCCATGCGGCG
>JANLQB010000311.1:0-2445 GCA_031367565.1 Verrucomicrobiota bacterium | reverse complement strand
TTCGTAGGCTTCGACGAGGAGGTTGTGGTGCTCTCTGCGATTCCACGCGCGCTCGATGCTGCCGAGCGTTTTGCCGTCGGGAGCTTTCGTGGTCGGGTTGCTGACCATCGCGCAGGTCAGGTCGTATTTCTTCAAGGTCGGGAAATCGGCGGGCTGGAGCAGGTCGATGGAGGTGAGGCCCATCGGTTTCCCGGCGGCGCAGAGATCGTCGAGGCTGATTTTTGGGTAGCACCACTTGCAGGCGGAGTGGTGGATGTTGCCCTTGGAGCCGATGGCGGCGTCGGCGGTGGTGAGGCGCTGGGAGAGGGATGCGGCGGCAAGGGTTACGGCGGAGGTTGAGAGAAATGAGCGACGGGAGAACGAGTTCATGCGCAGAGCGTATCGATGCAACGGGCGTTCGCCAAGAATGGAACACGACTCGACAAAGCGCGCGGGTTTCGTCGATGGTGACTGACAATGATGCGCCTCCCCAAACCCCGATCCACGACCGCCTGGATGCTCGGAGTCGTGCTGCCATTTGCGGTTCTTTCCGCGTTTTGTTTTTCGTCGTGCAAAAAGCCCGCAGTGAAGACTGGCGCGAAGCCTCCGGCTCAGGCGGCGCTAAAACGGAAGGGGCCGGCGGAGGACGATTTTCGGGATGCGCGGGGATATATTTTTGAGGGGGATTTCACGGCGGCAGCGGAGGCGATGCGACGGCTAAATGCGCGGAATGATGTGCCGGAGAAGTATCAGGATTGGGTGCTGATATACGGCGGGATGGCGGAGCTTTTGGTCGATCGGGAAAAGGAGTCGCGCCCGATTTTTGCGCAACTCGCGGAGCGTCATGCGACGCGGCGGACGGAGGGGAAACTTTCGCCGTTTTTCTACGATCTCGGGATCGTGATGAGTTCGGAGGGAACGGTGCCGGGCCGGGGTGCGTCGCGTTACGACAAGACGAATCACGAGGCGATCGCGCTGTTTCTTTTCGGGCTGAAAAACGAGAGTCTCGGCGCGCTGGAAGATGCGATTACTTTTTACCGGCAATTCGCGACGGCGGTCGCGATGGGGCCGGAGATGTGGATTGGTTTTAACCCGGAACTGAAGAAGCTGCGGCAGATGGCGACGGACATTTGCGAGTATGAAGAGTTGGTGGATTCCGTCACGAAGTCGAAGACGACGGCGGCGAGCGACGAGGCGTTCGAGAAGGCGGTGAAAGAGGCGAAAGATGCGCGGGCGCGGATCAAGTGGCAGGGGAAATTGATGGCGGCGCTCGATCCGCAGCTAGGCGAAAAGAAGGCGGTGATGGCGGCGCAGGACGATGCGGATGCGGAGATTTTTCCGGCGGCGAAGGCGAAATTTACCGAACTGTGCGCGAAATATGAATTCGGTGAGGCGCGGCGGGCGATTTTCGAGGCCAAGCTGAAAACGAGCAGGCGGCAGAAGGAGCAAGAGCTGATGTCGAGTCAGGCGGCGTATCTGGATCAGTTTAAGTTTTTCCTACTGCTGGAGGCACGGGACGATGGCTACGCGAAACCGGTGACTTTGAAGAATGGCGAGACGGCGGAAGGAATCGCGAAGATGGATGACTCGTTTATGTATCTACGGATGAAGTCCGCGCAGAAGCAGGTGCCGTGGAGCGCGGTATCGGGGGAGAGCATTTATGCGTTTGCCCAGTCGCTGGTGACGTCGGACGAGGACTCCGCAAAGGCGTCGGTGCGGAAGTGGAATTTGGGGAATTTCGCGGCATTTATCGGGAAGACGGACGAGGCGCGGGCGCTTCTTACGGAGGCGGCGAAGCTGAATGAGCAATATGCGCCGGAGGTCGAGGGGCTGCTGGCGCTGTCGGCGAAGCCCTGACGCCCCGTCCGATTTCCCAAAAACTTTTTCCGCTTTCGGCTAAATATTTGCTTGCGCGGCATAAAAAGAACGGCACAGTGCCCGCCCATCCAAAGGCAAAAGGTCACACTTTTGCTTGCCGTCTTTGAGCAACGCCACCGCCCACACCGACATTTTGCAGCAGAGACACCACGACGCAGAGGATTTTCCAAGCCCTCTGCGTCGTGGTGTCTTTGCCGTTTTGATGCGGTGGAGGCTGTTCGGCAACCACTAAATTTTCCCGTTCTTCCTCGCTTGTTGTGTCGCGTGGAGGGGCGAAGAGCGAAACCCAAGGCACAGCAGAGCGAGCTATCTTTTATGTCAGAGCGCAAATACTTCGGAAAAATTCGTGAGGTCATTGATCCTCCAAACCTGATCGAAATTCAGCTCAACTCCTATGTGGAGTTCCTTCAAACGAATGTGACGCCTGGCAAGCGCGTCGAGACTGGACTTCAGACCGTCTTCAAAGAGGTCTTCCCGATCACTTCCTACGACGACAAAGTCACTCTCGACTTTGCGAGCTATGAAATCGGCGATCCGAAGCTGAGCCAGCGCGAGGCGATGCGCGAGAGCCAGACTTTCTCGGCTCCT
>JANLQB010000287.1:0-3048 GCA_031367565.1 Verrucomicrobiota bacterium | reverse complement strand
TCCCGCGATGAAACTCCACGTGATGCCGGAGCCCGTGAAGCTCCAGTCCGTCCCGCGCGATTTCAGCACGATGACTGGCCCGATGATCGCGACCACGAAGTAGGCGACGCCAACCCAAAGAAAGGCTTTCAGACTGGCGTTGCCGAGTTCGGCCCCGGCGGGCATTTCGCTTCGACCGGTGTGCAGGAGGACTCCGTAAACGCCCCACGAGACAACGGTGAGCAAGGCGAAGATGAGCCAGGAAGAGGAGGCGCTGGGTGCAGAGTTGGGCGGCATGGATGTGATGAGTTGGTGATTAGGGTTTGGTTAAAGAGGAGGTCGTTGGCGAGGCGGCAATCTTAGCCCGGATCCGCTCGGGAATCAGCACGGCGACAAGCGTTCCGGTCGCCTTCTCCACCGTGGCGCAGACCGTCGCCACCGTGCCGCGCGCGACTTCGAGGCCATCGGCGACTTTGCGAAAGATGAACTCGTAACGGATCGAACGGCTGCGGACTTCGGCGACGAGGAGATGAATTTCCACCTCGTCCTCGAAGCGCAGCGGACGCGAATAATCGCACGACACACTGACCCGCGGCCAGCCGATCGTCGTGCCGTCTTCCTCGCTGTGAATGGAGAAACCGAGCGAGCGGAAAAACTCATGCTCGGTGGATTCCATCATGCGGAAAAAATTCGCGAAGTGGACGATGCCAGCCATGTCCGTCTCGGCAAATTCGATGCGGCGGATGTGTTTGAATTCGCTGGGCATGACCTGGAAAAATTTAGCGCGCAGCCGGAGCCGCAGTCATCACTTCGCGCGTCGCAGCGAGGAAGCTTTCGGCCATGCGCCCGATGTTGTAGGGACCGTTGAAAACCGCATCGCGTCCGCGCAAACCGGCCTCGCGCGCCGCTTCCGGCGCGGCGAGAAATTGTGCCCATTCGGACGCGAGTTCATCGGGACGATTCGCCTCAAAAAGCCGCCCCGCTTTCGTCGTCTCGACGAGCTCCGTGAAGCCGGCATGACGCGGCTGAACCACCGGCACCCCGGCCGCCCAAGCCTCGATCACGTAAAGTCCGAACGCCTCAGGATACAGCGCCGGGACGGAAAGCATCGTAAGCCCTTTGAGAAAGCGGACCTTTTCGTCGCGATCAATATTGGGGAAAAACTCGACACTCTCCGCGTGACCCGCCGCGGCGAGATCCGCTTTCAACTTCGCGACGTATTCTTCATCCCCCTCGGTCATCGCGCCCGCTACGCGCAGTTTCACGTTTTCAAATCCCGGCCGTTTTTTCAGCAGGATGAATGCATCGACGAGGACGCCGAGGCCCTTTTCTTTTCGCATCCGCGCGAGGTATCCGATGACGGGCGGATTCGGAATCGGCCCCGGTTCGCCGTAGCCTTTTGTGGAAATCCCATTTGGAATGAGCCGGATTTTTTCCGGGCGCAGATGCATCTTTCCGCTCATGAGCTTGGTGTAAAAGCGGCTCGGCGAAATGAACAAATCCACATCGCCCGCGCGCTCGACCACGACATCCCACGAGCTTTGATTCCACGGCCTCGGCAGGCTGTCGATGAACTCGTCTTCACCTTGCAGCGATGCCATCACGGGGACGCCGAATTCGCGTTTCAACTCCCGCGCAAAACCGGTCAGCAGCATCGTCGAAAGCCAGAATGCGTCCGGCTTTTCCTGGGTTTTCAGCCAGCGAATCAGGCGTCGCAGTTCCTTCCGTTGAAAGCCCTCTTCCCCCTTGAGCATCGAGCACGTCGTCTTGCCGAGAATCGCCGGATCTGCCTTCCCTTGCAGCTTCCCGACGAGCCGCAGCAGCGGGGAAAAATCGAGCACGCGATCCAGCCACGCGGGCACAAAACGGAAGAACGCGAGACGCTGCTGCAAATACACATTGATGCCGCCGAAGAACGTCGGCGCGTTCGGCGAGGCGGACGTTTCATCGAGCTGGAGCGGTAGGTAAAGCGGCACCATCATCGCGTCGTGACCCTGGCGGATCAGCTCGGTGGCGAGCGCGTTGTCGCGCATGCAGACGCCGCAGTAGTAGCTGCCGGTGCCCGGCGTGATCAGGATGATTTTCATCGGCGCGCTATCAGTGCCACTCGCCGCCTTGGATTGCCAAGCGAATGCGTCCGCGGCTTGCACATCAGGGGGCGCGGAAGTCATAGCAAATGAGGCGCGGCTTGGTGCCGCCGCTGCCGGGTTCGTTTTGGCTGACGTAAAGGCGGCCGTTGCTGAGCGCGGGGAGCGTCCAGGTTTCCGGTGCGTGGAAAAGTTTTGCGCGGGATGTGATGGATGCGCCTTTGGGCGAGAGGTCGAGCCACGCGAGGTCGCCGAATTCGCCGAGGCACAACACGCCGCCATCGACCGCGAGCAAACTCGCGCGGGCGAATCCGCCGCCGAGATCGTTACGCCACATTTCTTTTCCAGTCGCGAGGTCGTGGCAGACGAGTTCCGCGAGGCGTTCGCTCATGCCTGCGAAGCCGAAAAGGCAGCCTTCCCGCACGAGCGGGGTCATCCAGTAGAGACCGAAGTTTTCCGCCTTCCACGCGGGTTTCACGGAGAAATCCGGCGCAATTTCAAAACACGCGCCGCCGGCCGAGTAAGCCTCCGACACGAATACGCGCGAGCCGATGACGACCGGCGACGACGCGCTCACCGATTCCGCGATGTCCGCGCGATGTGCTGCGGAGCCCAGCACGGTGCCATTCGCGGCGTCGATGATGAGCAAGCCACCCGTCGGCGGACGGCTCTCGCCTCCGGCGAAAACGAGCACGCACTCGCGCCCATGCAGCATGGCGGGAATCGGCGACGCATAGCTCGCGCCCCAATCGTGCGCGGCGGTCCAGAGGAGCTTGCCCGTCGCGGTGTCGAAGGCGGCAGTGTTGACATTCTTCCCGACGACCTCGCCGCCGATTTGCACGATGAGCCGCGTGCCAAGCACGAGCGGCGTCGAGCCGTAGCCGAAGAACGCGGGACGCGTCGCGAACTCTTTCGCGAGATCGTGTTCCCAGAGAACTTTCCCACTCGCGAGATCAAGCGCGTGAAGCTGCGCGGAAATGCC
>JANLQB010000274.1:0-5390 GCA_031367565.1 Verrucomicrobiota bacterium | reverse complement strand
CATCACGTCTATTCGCGCGATGAAATCTCGCAGGAAGCGCGGCAGCGTTTGCAGGATTCGCTCGTGCTCGTCCACGGCGGCATGGCGCAAAATGTCGGGCCGATTTTGGAAATGGTGACGGAGAAATATCTCCTGCGCTCGGGCCAGGAATGGGAAGGCCGGCAGGAGGCGCTCGGCATTCTCGGGCAAATCCTCGACGCGCTCCGCGAGGGCGACATCGCGAAGGTCGGCGCGGTCACGACGCGCAATTTTCAAGGGCCGATTCAGACGATCATCCCGTGGGCTTCGACGCACTACACCGAGCGGCTCATCGAGCAGGTGCGGGCGGAATTTGGCGTGGATTTTTGGGGCTTCTGGATGCTCGGCGGCATGTCCGGCGGCGGGATGGGCTTTATGTTTGCGCCCGCGCGAAAAGCGGAAGCGCAAACGCGGCTCGCGGAAATTATGAGCGCGACGAAACGCGAATTGCAGCACGCGCTGCCCTTCGCGATGGAGCCGGTCGTCTATGATTTTGCGATCAATGAAAACGGCACCTTCGCCGATCTGCTCGCGGGTGCGGATGCGCTGATGCCTTCGGGATATTACGCGCTCACCGCGCCCGAATTGCTGCGGCAGGATCAACGGACGTTGTCGCATCTGCGGCGGACCGAACTCGACAAATTCGGAGCCGCCTGCCGCACGAAACCCGAACTGCGCGGCATGGTGCAGACGCTTTTCGACGCAATGCTCCCGCGCGGAAAAACCGAGAGCGAGGGCGATGAAAGTCTCGCCGCCCTACTCGCCGCCAATGGTTTTGACGCGCGGTTGCATGAGCAAATCCGCACGCATCTCCGCGAAGGCCGCATCGGTCTCGCGCAAAGCCGCCTGCCATCGAACGCCGTCATCGAAGACGTGTGCGAAGGCGACGTGAGCGATCTCACCAAGCCGAGCGCCGGACTGAAAGCGCTCGCCGAACTCGGTCTGGAATCGCTGCGCAACGGCGAAGTCGCCGTCGTCTCCCTCGCCGCCGGGGCCGGCTCGCGCTGGACGCAGGGCGCGGGCGTCGTAAAGGCGCTGCATCCTGGCGCCACGCTCGCCGGCCGGCATCGCAGTTTGCTCGAAACACACCTAGCGAAATCCCGCCGTATCTCACGCCTTTGCGGCACGCCGATCCCCCACATTTTCACCACGAGCTACCTCACGCACGAGCCGACCGCCGCCTTCATCGCGAAGCACGATAACTACGGCTACGAAGGTCCGCTCGTCCTTTCGCGCGGAAAAAGCGTCGGCCTGCGCATGGTGCCGACGGAGCGCGATCTGCGTTTTGCGTGGGAGGAAATGCCGCAGCAAATGCTCGATGAGCAGCAGCAAAAAGTCCGCGACAGCCTGCGCACGGCGCTCATCGGCTGGGCGCGGGGCGCGGGCGAGGCGAGCGATTACACGGACAATCTCCCGCTGCAATGCCTGCACCCCGTCGGTCATTGGTTTGAAATCCCGAACCTCTTCCGCAACGGCACCCTCGCCCGACTCCTCGCGACGCAGCCGCATCTAAAATATCTGCTCCTGCACAATATCGACACGCTCGGCGCGGACGTGGACCCCAGCATCCTCGGCCATCATATCGCGGGCAATGCGTGCCTGAGTTTCGAGGTCATCTCGCGCCGCCTCGAAGATCGCGGCGGCGGACTCGCGCGCGTCAACGGTCGCCCGCGTCTCGTCGAAGGCCTCGCCATGCCGCGCGAGGAAATCGAGTTCGACCTCACCTATTACAACACGCTCACGACCTGGATCGCGCTCGACCCGCTGCTCGCCGCGTTCGATCTCACCCGCGAAGACTTCGCGTCCGGCGCAGACAGCGAGGAAAAAATCACGACCGCGATCCGAAATCTCGCGGCAAAGATGCCGACCTACATCACGATCAAGGACGTGAAAAAACGCTGGGGCCATGGCCAGGAGGACATCTTTCCCGTCACGCAATTTGAAAAACTCTGGGGCGACATGACCGCGCTCCCCGAGATTGCCAGCCACTTCATCGCCGTCCCCCGCCGCCGCGGCCAGCAGCTCAAAGATCAAGCCCAGCTCGACGGCTGGCTGCGCGATGGCAGTGCCGCGCACGTCGAATCTCTCTGCGCTTGGGAGTGAAAGTCGCGACGCGGAGCGGACTGGACGGAAGCTAATTTCCAGCGATTCTTCGGCCTCTCAATTTCAGCGTGTCAAAACTTCCGCTTTCACTCACGGCTTCGCGCAATCGCGAAAAGATTCTTGCGCACGCTGAGCGCGAACTTCGCTCCGCAGGCCGCACGAACCCGAGCGATCTCGCGGTGCTCTATAAAAAGTTCGTCAAGATCGAGAGCTATCGGATTCAAGTCCGGCACAATGCCGGCGCAGGCGGGCGGGAAATTTGCGGGGATCGCTCCGATCTCGTGGATGTGGTGGTGAGGCACTTGTTTGAGGTGCTCATCGCGCATGAACCAAGTTTCCAGAAAAAGCCCGCGAAGATCGCGCTCGTCGCGTACGGCGGATATGGGCGCGGCGAGTTGAATCCGCTGAGCGACATCGACCTGACTTTTCTCATCGAAGAAACGCGCGGGAAGCTCGATCCGCGAGTGGGCGTGCTCATTGAGACGATGGTGCGAATGCTGTGGGATATTGGGTTTAAGGCGAGCATCACGACGCGGAGCATCGCGGGGACAATCGCCGAGGCAAACAAGGAGATGGAGTCGAAGACCGCCTATCTGGAAGCGCGGCTCGTGATCGGGGACGAGAAATTGTTCACCGATTTTCAGCAGCAGTTTTTGAAAAAATGCGTGGTTGGATTTGGGGATGAATATATTCGCGATCGCGTTAAAAATCAGCGTGAACGCCACGAGAAATTCGGGCGCACCGTTTCCATGCAGGAGCCGCACATCAAGAACGGTTGCGGTGGATTGAGGGACTACCAGAACCTTTTGTGGATCAGCTTTTTTAAGGAGCGCGTGCAAAGCACGAAGGGGCTCGTGGAAAAAAAGCTGCTCGATGAACGCGAACGGCGCGTGCTGGAAAGTGCGTATGATTTCCTCCTGCGGGTGCGCACCGAGCTGCACTACGTCAACAAGGACGCGAAGATTGCGCCGGACGTGATCGTGCTCGGCCAGCAGCTCAAGCTCGCGAACAAATTGCACTACGCGCAGAAGAATATTCTCCGGCGGTCCGAGGCATTCATGCGCGACTACTACTTAAAGGCGCGGGACATTTATCACATCACCGAGATCCTCTCCGAGCGGCTGAGCCTGCCGGTTCCCGCGCACCCGGACGCACCGAAAAAGCGGCCGCTAATGAGTTTCCTCCGCAAAAAAGCCACCACGCCGAAGACGGAGCGCTTTGACGGCTTCTACAGCGTCGATGGGCGCATGTATTACGAGACGCGCGACATTTTTAATCAGGACCCCGCGCGGATGATGCGCCTCTTCCAGCACCTTCAGCAACGAGGTTTGCGGCTCAGTCCGCAACTTGAGCAGCTCATCGGCCGGCGATTGCATCTCGTCGATGCGACGTTTCGTTATGCGAAAGCGACGCGGGAGACTTTCCTCGCGATTTGCTCGCGAAAAGGAGAGGTCGCCACGGTGCTGCGTGCGATGCATCGCGTGAGTTTCCTCGGGCGTTACATGCCGGAATTCGGGCAGCTCACCTGCCTGGTGCAACACGAATTTTTCCACCGCTACACGACGGATGAGCACACGCTCGTGTGCATCGAGAAACTCGATCGGCTGATCGACACCGACGAGAAGAAGCTCGCGTCGTACCACGCGCTTTTCCTCAAGCTCGAAGACCCGCTCGTGCTCTACTTGGCGCTACTTTTGCACGACACGGGCAAGGCTGCGAACGTACGTTCGCACGCGGAGGCGAGCGCGATGTATGCGCAAAAAGTCGCGCGCCGTTTGCAGATCACGCCGGAGCAGCGCCGCATGCTCACGCTGCTCGTCGATCAGCACATCCTCATGTCGAGCATGGCGCAGCGGAGGAATATCGACGACCCGGCGACGATCGCGGAATTTGCCGGGCTCGTGAAAACGCAGCCGAATCTGGACGCGCTCATGTTGCTCACGCTCGTGGACGGGCAGGGGACTGGCGACGAAAATTGGAGCGACTGGAAGGAAAGCCTCGTGTGGCAGCTTTACCGGGATACCTCGGCGTTTCTGGAAGACGGACTGGAGTTTTTCCGGCAGAGGAATATCGAGCGCGCGGATTTGCGGCAGGCGGTTTCCAAAAAGCTGGCCGCGGATTACGAGGAGGAAATCGAGGCTCATTTTGAGTTCATGCCGGAGCGGTATTTCCAGACCCATGAAGTCCCGGAAATCGTGGATCACATCCGGCTGTTTCGAAAATTCCTCGTCCATCGCGCGAGCCCGGAAGGATCTCCGCTCGCGCCCGCGATCAAGTGGATCGCGCATCCACACAGCGGCCATAGCGAGGTGCTTTTCTGCGGCTGGGATCGGCGGGAGTTGCTTGCGCGTATCGCCGGCGCGTTTTCCAGCGCGCAGCTCAATATTTTGAGCGCGGATATTTTCACGCGAGGTGACGATCTGGTGCTGGATATTTTCCGCGTGTGCAACACGAAGATGGAGGCCGTGACCGATGAACGCGACATGGCGACCGTGGAGCGGCGGCTTCTGCATGCGCTCGCGGCGGCGGAGTTCGATTTCGCCGCTGAACTCGAAAAGGTAAAAAAGCGCCGCGGTTTTCACCTCTCGCAGGAACTCGATTTCCCGACGCGCATCACCATCGAAAACAGCTCGCATCCGGTGTACACGCTCGTCGATATCCAGGCGCCGGACCGACTCGGCTTTCTCCACGACATCTTGCGAGGCTTTGCAAAAGTGCGCGCGCACATCGCCTTTTCACGCATCGCCACGGAAAAAGGCGCGGCGATCGATAGCTTTTACGTGACCGACAATCTGGGGAAAAAATTGCAGGACGATGCGACGATCAAACGCCTCCAGCGTGCATTGGCCAAAGCGGCGGAGGCGCCGGTTGCTTGAGGGGATGAGTCAAATGCGGCTGCTTATCGCGACTCGCAACGCTCACAAGACCGGGGAAATCCGGGCCATCCTCGGCTCCGATTGGGAAGTGAGTGATCTCAACGCACATCCCGAAGTTGCGTCGCCGGAAGAGACCGGCGAAACCTTTGCGGAAAACGCCGGGATCAAGGCTGTCGCGGCGTCGCAGCTTTTTGAGGGTTGGGTGCTGGCGGACGATAGCGGGCTGGAAGTGGACGCGCTCGCTGGTGCTCCGGGCGTTCGCTCCGCGCGCTATGCCGGGTTGGGCGCGACTGACGCTGGCAATCGTGCAAAACTAGTCGCCGCACTCGATGGCGTGCGTGGGAAGGCGCGGAGTGCGCGATTTCGCTGTGCGATGGCACTGGCGAAAGAGGG
>JANLQB010000214.1:0-5045 GCA_031367565.1 Verrucomicrobiota bacterium | reverse complement strand
AGCCGGATCGCGACGAGCTGCGCAATCAACGCTGCGGTTTCCTTTTCGCCGCGCCGTTTCTGCTGCCCGGATTTTCCGTCGTCGAAAACGTCGCGATGCCGCTTTTCAAAATCTCCCACTTCACGCCGGAGCAAGCGCGCGAGCGGACGGATATGCTCCTCGAGTTCACCGGCCTCACCGACGAAGCGCAAAGCTCCATCGACGACATCACGCCCTTTCAGCAACACGCCGTTTCGCTCGCCCGCGCGCTCGCGAACGATCCCGCCGTGCTCACCGTGGAGGCTCTTGAGGCTGCGTTTTCTCCCAAGGACGCCCTCACTTTTACCGCGCTCCTGCGGCAAAGCTGCGTGCGTTTTGGCGTCGCTGTCATCGCATCCGTCGCGGCGGATTTTCCCTTCGAGCCCGGCGATCACATCCTCGCGATCGACGCCGCCGGAGTCGTGCGCGAATCCACGATGGAAGGGAAGCCACTCGCATGAGCGCCGCCGCTCCCGACGCGGCGGAAATCACCCGCGCCAGCAAATCGAATCTTGCCCTCGCCTTCGTCGCGCTGCCTCGCGAAAGGCGCGGCGACATCTCCACGTTTTACGCGTTCTGCCGCGTCGTCGATGACATCGCCGATGAGCCTGGCGATCTCGTGGACAAGCAGGCCGGGCTCGACGCGTGGAAGCGCGCGGTCGCAGAGAAATTTGCCGGCGAACCCGCGCTCGCGCCCGCCGTCCGCGAAGTCATCGCGAAGTACGCGCTGCCCATCGCGCACTTCCGCGAAGTCATCGCCGGAATGGAAATGGACCTGCACGCAATCACCTACGCGACGTGGGAAGACCTGCGGCTTTACTGCCACCGCGTCGCGAGCGTGGTCGGGCTCGTGAGTATCGAAATCTTCGGCTGCCGCGATCCGCTCAGCCGCGAATACGCCGGGCACCTCGGTCTCGCGCTCCAGCTCACGAACATCATCCGCGATGTCGGCCAGGACCTCGCGAACGAAGGCCGCATCTACCTCCCCGCCGAAGACCTCGCCCGTTTTGGCATCACGCACGAAGACCTCGCCGCGCACCGCCGTGACGAACGTTTCCTCGCGCTCATGGATTTCGAGGCGACGCGCGCCCGCGAATTCTACGCCAAGGCTCGCCAGTGCATCGCGCCCACGGACCGCCGCGCGCTCGTCGCCGCAGAAATCATGGCCGCGATTTACAGCCGCCTGCTGGATAAGATGCAGCGCGACCGCTTCCAAGTCTTCGACCGCCGCTACGCGCTGCCGAAGTGGCAAAAGCTCGCGCTCATCCTCCGCCAGACGATCCGCACACGGATGACGCGCGCCGCTTCCTAGTCGCCGTCTTCATTCCTTGCCGCCACGGTGTTGGCCAGATTAGCCTCGTTCGCACATGGATTCCAACATTCCTCCTCCGCAGAAAAAAGGTCTTGGTCCGCTCGCCTGGGTCGGCATCGGTTGCGGTGGATTGCTCGTGCTGGCGGTGATTGCGTTCGCCGTGTTTGCGATGCTCTTCGCTCCGAAGATGAAAAAATTCGTCGAAGAAGCGCAGAGCAATCCGACGAAGGCAGCGGCAGGCCTGATGGTGAGCGTCAGCGCAGGCCAAATCGAGATGGTCGCGGAAGACGATGCAAATCTGCGCTACACCGTGAAGCACAAAAAAAACGGCAAGCTCACGACCGTTTATTTTAACAAAAAGAAAAACGCCCCCGAAGTGATCGAGGGTGATTTCTCGGCGATTCCCGCGAATGACGGCCCGGTCGTGGAGCCGATGCCTGCGCCTGCGCCGAAATAGTCGGCAGCTTAAAATTTCACCGGCTTGCCGAGGTAGCCGACGCGCAGGGTGGTGGCGACTTCTTCGTCGAATCCGATGACGAGCGTGCCTTTGCTTCCGGTCGCCGGGTCGATGACCCGGTCGAGGTAGCCGATTTCTTTACCGTCGCGGAACGTCTGGCTCGGAGCGCCGAGCAGCTTCACGACATCTGCGGCGCTGCGATTTTTCAGGAGCGGCGCGATTTCTTTGAGCGTCGCCGTGCCGTCGGAGAAATGCTGCAAGGCATCGCGCTCGGGGCGGCGCGGGTCGATGAGCATGGTGCGGGCGCGGGCTTCGCGTTCCTTCGTGGTGGTGAGTTCCGCGATGGCGCGATCCGCGTCCGCGGCGAGCGGGCTGTTTGGAAAATCTTTCAGGAATTGCTGATAGTGCTCCAACGCGGAGGAGTTCGTGCCCGATTGCATCGCTGCGCTTGCGTCCGCAAATGCGAAGAAGTCGCGCTTTTTGAGGTCCGCGATTTCCGCCTTGAGCGCGGTGATCTGCGCATCCTTTTCCGGGGGCGTCGCCGACGCGGGCGGTGGAGCCGTCGAGGCAGCGGGAGCCGCGACCATGGCGAGATCCTGTTGTTTGGTGACGCGCGCATTTTCCGCGGCTTCGAGTTTTACGCGCGTGGCTTCGAGCTCGGAATTGAGGCGCTGGACTTCCGAGGTGATGTCGGGGCCGGGACCTCGATCGCAACCGGCGATGATACTTCCGAAGAGGATGAGAGGAATGAGGAGCGGGCGGGAAATGCGAGTGTGCATCATGGGAGATTTGATCGCCGATGGGACGGCAGGATGAAAGCTCAAATCCGGCGTATTTCCGCGAGGAGGGTATTGGCACAGGCTTCGGCGAAGGCGGGGTCGTTGATGGTGGTGTCCATTTCGATGACGGGGATGTCTTTGCGCAGGTGCGATTTGATGGCGTCGAAGAGGGCGGTGTCCGCGGCCGCATCGTGGAAGGGCTGGCCTTCGGCGCTGATGATACTGATCGCTTTTTTCGGCAGCAGCACGGTGACGGGGCCAGTGGAGAGGTTCACTTTTTCGGCGAGGATTTGTCCGAGTTGCGCGCACTCTTCGGCGTTCGTGCGCATCAGCGTCACTTGCGGGTTGTGCTTGTAGAGCGTGCGTCTGGCGAATTTGGCGGGGACACTTTCTGGCGCGTGGAAATTGACCATGTCGAGACAGCCGGGCGTGACGATCGCGGGGATGCCGCGGCGCGCGGCGGCTTCGAGGCGAGTCGGTCCTGCACCCAAAAATCCGCCGCAGAGTTCGTCGGCCCATTCAGTCGTGGTGATGTCGAGCACGCCGGAGATGAGGCCGCTTTCGATGAGTGATTCCATCGTTTTACCACCGGTGCCGGTCGCGTGGAAAACGAGCACTTCGTAGCCAGCGTTTTCGAGGATCGTTTTTGCGTGCTGTACGCAGTCGGTCGTGTTGCCAAACATGGACGCGACGATGATCGGCTTGTCATCCGCGGCGGGCGGTTGCGACTCGACCATGCCGCAGATGGCTCCGGCGGCGCGGGTGAGGATTTGGCGCGAGATGCGGTTGAGCCCGGCGACATCGACGATGCTGGGCATCATCACGATGTCTTTCACGCCGACGTATTGCGCGGTGTTGCCGCTGGCGAGCGTGGAGACCATGAGCTTTGGAAAACCGAGCGGGAGCGCGCGCATCCCGGCCGTCGCGATGGCGGTGCCGCCGCCGCCGCCGAGCGAAATCACACCGTCGATTTTTCCTTCGCTCTGCAATTTCAAAAGCACGATCGGCGCGGCTTGCGACATGGCGGCGACGGCTTCGCCGCGATCATGCCGCGTGCGGATCGCGGCGAGATCGACGCCGGCGAGCGCGGCGACTTCTTCGCGGGAAATATCGGGCGTGATCTGCGGCGGGCCGTCGGTGCCGAGGTCGATGAGGAGCGTCTGGTGGCCGCGGGCGCGGATTTGGGCGGCGACGAAGGCGTGTTCGTGGCCTTTGGTATCCAGGGTTCCGAGGAGGGCGATGGTGGGCATTGGAGAATTGGGGATTTAGGATTTGCGCGGAAAGTCGTGGCGGCTCAGGAATGGTTAATTCCCAATCCCGAAAATCCTAAATCTAAAAATCCATGCTCCGTCGATTCGTCTCCGCCAACGAAACCGAAAACCAGGTAACTCCCGGTCAGATCAATCACTGGTATTTCAAGGATGGTCTGAGTGAGCTGGACTCGCTCGTGTTTGTGCGGGCGCACATCGAGCACGGATCGGGGCATCCTTTTCACACGCACCCGGAGATGGATGAAATCATCTACGTGCTCGAAGGCGAAATGGAGCAGTGGATCGAGCAGGAAAAGCGGATCATGAAGCCGGGCGACAGCCTGCTCATCCCGCGCGGCGTGGTGCATGGTTGCTACAACGAGAGCCATGCGCAGTGCAAATTTCTCGCGATCCTGACGCCGTCGAAAATCAACGGGCCGTTTAGCGTGGATCACTCGACGGAGGAGCCGTGGCGCTCGCTGAAGGCGACGTAAAGCCGCACGGGCGACGTCCGCTCAAGAGTCGCGATATTCCATTTTTCCGGGCGCTGGCCGCGGGGCTCGCGCGCCTCGGCGTTTCGCCGAATGCAATTTCGTTTTGGAGCATCGTGTTTGCGATCTGCGCGGGGCTCGCGTTTTCGGGGACGAAACATTGGACGGGTTGGGGATTGCGGCTGCACTGGCTGGGCGCGGCGTTTTTCATCCAACTGCGGCTGCTGGCAAACATGATCGACGGGATGGTGGCGGTGGAAGGTGGAAAGGGCGGGCCGACGGGCGAGCTGTGGAATGAAGCGCCGGATCGCGTGGCGGATGCGGCGATTTTGCTCGGCGCGGGCTGTGCGGCTGGCGGCGAGCCGATGCTGGGATTTGGGGCGGCGCTGGCGGCGGTGTTCGTGGCGTATGTGCGGGCGCTCGGAGCGAGTGTGGGCGCCGGGCAGATTTTCATCGGGCCGCAGGCGAAGCCGCATCGGATGTTTGTGATGACGGTGGCGGCGCTGGTGCTCGCGGTAGTGCCGGGGATGTTTTCGCTGATCAATGTGGCGCTTTGGATGGTGATCGTGGGTGGTGTGATCACGGCCTGGCGGCGGTTGGCGCGGATTTCGACGTTTTTGCGGGGAAGGGGAGCGTGATGATTTTTGGACTGCATCCGGTGGCATTTTGGATCGCGGCAGGAATCGCTGCGGTGCTGGCAGTGACACCGCTCATTTTTCGCGCACTGCAAGCGGCGGG
>JANLQB010000009.1:0-1894 GCA_031367565.1 Verrucomicrobiota bacterium | reverse complement strand
GCGTGGGTCGTGGCCGACAGCTCGACGGGTTTCATCCTCGATAGCTCGAACCCTGCGAAAAAACTCCAGATTGGCAGCCTCACCAAGATCGCCACGGCGATGGTCGTGCTCGATTGGGCCGATGCGGAAAAGCGCGACGTCAATGAATTCGCGAGCGTGCCGAATTCCGCCGCCGGGCTGAACACCGCGCCGAATGCTGGCCTCACGCCGGGCGACCGCGTGACGCTGCGCGATCTTCTCTACGCCGCGCTCATGCAGAGCGACAACGAAGCCGCCGAGACACTCGCCGTCCACGTCGGTTCCACGCTCGGACGTGGCCCGGCGAGCGAGGCTTTCGTGGCTCAAATGAATGCGCTCGCCCGCCGTCTCGGCATGACGCGCACGCGTTTCCTGAATCCGCACGGGCTCGACGGTATCGAACGCAGCGACCCGTACAGCACGGCTGAAGACCTTGCGAAGCTCGTGGCTTACGCGATGGATAGCTCGGCGTTTCGTTTTTACGTAAGCCAAAAAGAACGCAAGATCACGATCGAAACCGCGACCGCCGGGCCGACGACTTATTTGCTGCGCAACACGAATGAACTGCTCGGCCAAAACGCGATCGACGGCGTAAAAACCGGCACGACGCGCAAGGCCGGTGGCTGCGTGGCGGTCAGCGCCGCGCGTCCACCCGAGAGTCGGCAGGAGGGCGATCAGCACGTCATCACGCCGCGCCGTTTGAACGTGATCGTGCTCGGGTCGGCGGATCGTTTTGGCCTTGCGAGCGGGCTGCTGAAACGCGGTTGGGAACGCTATGATTCCTGGGCGGCGGCGGGCCGTCCGTTGAAAGGTTGGAAAATGCGATGAGCAAGCGGATCGGGGTTCTCACCAGCGGCGGCGATTGCCCCGGATTAAATGCAGTGCTGCGCGGTGTTGTGCGCGCGGCGACGAATCGAAATTGGGAAGTAATCGGGATTCACGATGGCTTCGAGGGATTGCTCGCCACGAATCCTGATAATTTCGAGCTGCTCGATTTGAAGCGCACGGCAGGCATCATGCCGCTCGGAGGCACCATCCTCGGCACGACGAATCGCGGTCATTTCATCACGAAAGTCGGCGCGGGCACGCGCGCGCTAGTTTCCCCGGAAGTGATCGCGCAGACCAAGGAGACGCTGCGGAAACTCGGCATCGAAGCGCTCATCGTCATCGGCGGCGATGGCTCGCTCACGTGCGCGCTCCAACTTCACGAGGCGGGCATCTCCGTCGTCGGTGTGCCGAAGACGATCGACAACGATCTCGAAGCCACGTCGATGACCTTCGGCTTCGACAGCGCCGTCGCCTGCGTGGCGGACGCGCTCGACCGCCTGCACACGACCGCGAGCAGCCACAAGCGCGCGATGGTCATCGAAGTGATGGGTCGTCACGCCGGCTGGATTGCGCTCTACGGCGGGCTCGCGGGCGGCGCGGATGTCATCCTGCTGCCGGAGATTCCGTTCGATCACGAAAAAGTTGCCGCCGCCGTTCGCCAGCGCGAAGCGGATCGTTGCCTGAGCAGCCTCATCGTCGTCGCGGAAGGCGCGCATCCGGCGAATGAAGGCGAAGTTTTCCAGCAGACCACATCCGGCGAAAACCGGCTCGGCGGCATCGGCGAACGGGTCGCCCGCGAGATCGAACGGCGCGCCGGAAAAGAGACGCGCACCTGCGTCCTCGGCCATCTCCAGCGCGGTGGCCCGCCGACCACGCTCGATCGCATCCTCGGCACGCGCTTCGGCGTGCGCGCGGTCGAGTTGATCGCGGAAGGCCGGCTCGGCGAAATGGTTTCGTATGGCAATTACGAAGTCGGCAGCGTCCCGATTCCGCAGGCCGTCGATCGCCTGAAACTCGTGCAACTCGACAGCCAGATGGTCCTCACCGC
>JANLQB010000185.1:0-5323 GCA_031367565.1 Verrucomicrobiota bacterium | reverse complement strand
CGATCAAGCGCCCGTTGATCGCGGGCTTCAGCCGGAATTGCAGGTAGCTGGTGATCTGCTTCAGCGCGTCCCAGACTTGCACGCCATTCTCGAAGAGCATGCGGTGCTCGGTATGGTTCAGATCGAGAAAATCGAGCGGGGCAAACGTAATCGCGGGGTTTTGTAGAGGCCGGTTGGAAAAGTCACAAACATTCTGTGCGGAGGAAAATCGAGCGTGTTCATCCACCGAACGCCGGGCCGGAAAATGAAGCGACTGCAGGGACACCGGAGGCATCCCTGCAGTCGTGATTCACTGCGGCAGTTGAAAACGTGCCGCGACTTTTTTACTTCCGGCGACGCGCGCCGAGGAAGCCGAGACCGGCAAGCAGCAGCACCGCACTCGTGGGCTCAGGCACGGCGACGACGCTGGTCGAGCCATCGGGATTGATGGTGAAGTTCGCGTTGCTCGCAGACTGAAGCGGTCCGCCAGCAGCACCACCCGCTCCTGCGGGAGCACGGGTGCCGTCTCCACCACCCGCGGCACCCCAGAAAGCTGGATCTGGATCGTAGAGGCCGGTCGCCGGGTTGATGCCATGTCCGCCTGGATTGAGAGGGCCTTGCCCGCCGAAATTGGGATTCACGAGGGGATCGATGCGCAACGCCACACCCAATTCCACAATCAGGTGAGGCGAACCGGAGAGCGGCGACGGCCCAAAGCCCGCCGCACCAACCAATCCCAATTGCGCTGCCGATATATCGGGAATCCCGTCGAAATCGAGATCCACAAAAATGTCGAAAAAGCCACCGACTGCCCCAGCGCCTCCCGGAGCGGCCGGGTTGACCCCTTGAAACATGACAATCACGTCTTGCTCTTCCGCGCCAGTGCCGAGGCTGCGAAACTGCGGTGGAACGTGAACCGGAAATTTAATAGTGGCGAAAAGCTCACCACCGATGCCGAGAGGACCGCCCAGCGGAGTCCGGGGCAGGAAATCGTAGAGGAGGTGGAGAGTCGGGTCCGTGCTGCCAGGGCCGAACCCGATCGCCGCGTAGAGCGCGCTGTTCGCCCCTAGTTGCGGAGGATTGCCCGTGCCGAGTGGGATGGCAGTGACGCCCGGTTGCGAAAAGAAGTTGGCCGGGGTGACGTCGGACCATTCGCCCGGAGAGTTTGGTCCGCCGAATTGGCCATCGACAACCATGGGGAATGCGCTGACTCCGTTGTTTTGCGCGGCACTGTTCGCGGCGAACGCGAAGCTCGCGGACGCGGCGATCAAGCCGGTAAGGATAAATTTCGAGGTGTTTTGTTTCATTGGAATTGAGGGGGGGTGATTATGTTGACCGAATGGCCAACACAAAAGTCTTATGGAACATCGCTTGGAGCTGTCGATCAAAAAGTGCTGGCGGAGGCCATTTTTCCCACGACTTGCTGGTTCGTAAAACGTTCTTCCGCCTTCCTTTTTCACTCCGACTCCAGAGATGAATATCCAGCGCCTTCCAACCCCTGAATAACGAGCCATTCCCGCGTGGAACAAACCGAGTCCTGACGTAATTCCGCGTCCAGCAAAGACACCTACCGACCCTCTCCGCTGGCAGAAACGCCGGGCTCTCAGATCCCGGGGCGCTGATCCACTCTTTCCCGGCATTTGGGGAAACGCGCGGGGTCGTTGACAGCACGGGTACGCTGTTCAACTATGCCGACCCTTTTTCAAAAATGAGTCTGATCGTCCAGAAATACGGCGGTACATCCGTCGGCAATCCCGAGCGCATCCTGAATGTCGCCCGGCGCGTCATCGCCACCCAGGAAGAAGGGCATCAGGTCGTCGTCGTCGTCTCCGCCATGAGCGGCGTCACGGATTCTCTGATCAAACTAGCGCGCGACGTTTCTCCGAGCCCGAGCGAGCGCGAGATGGACGTGCTCCTTTCCACCGGCGAGCAGACCACGATCGCGCTCACGGCGATGGCGATCAATGGGCTGGGGAAAAAGGCGGTCTCGCTCACGGGCGCGCAGGCCGGGATCATCACGGATGGCGTCCACACCCGCGCAAAGATCGCGAACATCACGCCCAAGCAAGTCCATAAACATCTGAACGAAGGCAATGTCGTCATCATCGCCGGCTTTCAAGGCGAGACGACGGATGGCCGCATCACCACACTCGGACGCGGCGGGTCGGACCTCACCGCGATCGCCATCGCCGCCGCGATCAAGGCAGACGTTTGCCAGATTTTCACCGACGTGGACGGCGTTTATACGTGCGACCCGCGAGTGGTGCCGAATGCGACAAAGATCGACGTGATCAGCTACGACGAGATGCTTGAGATGGCTTCGAGCGGATCGAAAGTGATGCAGTCGCGTTCGGTCGAGTTCGCCAAGAAATTCGGCGTCGTCTTTGAAGTCCGCAGCAGCTTTAACAACAACCCTGGAACCCTCGTGAAGGAGGAACACATGAGCATGGAAAATGTCGTCGTCCGCGGCGTCAGCATCGAAAAAAATCAGGCCAAAGTCACCATCCGGCAGGTCCCCGATCACCCCGGCACTGCGGCGAAAATCTTCTCCGCCCTCGCGGGCGCAAACATCAGCATCGACATGATCGTGCAGAGCGAAACGCTTGGGGACACGAACGACATTTCGTTTACGCTGAACAAGGACGAACTGCCCAAAGCGCAAAAGGCGCTCGCGGGTCCGGTGAAAGAACTCGGCGCAAAAGAAATTTCGACGGTCGATGGCATCGCGAAGCTCAGCATAGTCGGCATCGGCATGCGCTCGCACAGCGGCGTCGCGGCGAAACTTTTCGAGGCGCTCAGCGTCGGCGGCATCAATATCCAGCTCATCTCCACGAGCGAGATCAAGACCGCCGTCATCATCGATGAAACCCGCATCAACGAAGCCGCCAACCTCGCACACGAAGCGTTCGGCCTCAGCAAAGCGCGTTAGCTTTCCCCGTCTGCTTCCGCGCAGCGCGGGTGGATGCGAAACTCGCGATCGAGCATCAACTCCAGCTCGCGCATGGCCTGCGTGAGCCGCTCGCGCAGCGCCACCGCATCGGGATCGGAAAGCGTCGTGATGGGTTCCGCCGTCACCTTTTCGTAGCGTTTCGACAGCGCCCGTTTCGGATCCGTCTTCCCGGATTTTTCTAAAAGCTCCTCCAGTTCCCCCACCCTTCGCTGCGCCTCGCGGATCAGCCCCAGCGCAGCCATCTCGTTAGTCTCACCAGCAGCAAGCCGCTTCAGTTGCTGACACTCGAACACACGGCACCTTTCCGGGCGCGACTCATAGATCGAACAATGCGTCCCGCAAAACGCCGGGCACGGCTGAAGAAGGTACCGCTCGCCGCCTTTGCGTTTGAGCCTCAAGCCCAGCGCCGAAAGCACCCTCGGCGAATCGGCGGGCTGCATCTTCACCGTGTGAAACATCACGCCATTGCAGCAAAGCCCGCACGCCGAACACAGGCGGCCCGCCACCACCGCAAACTCACTCGGCTCCATGACCAAAGTCCGTCGATTCCCAGGTGAACCAATCCTCCACCCGCTTCCGCGCCCACGGCGTTTTGCGAAGGAACGTCAGGCTGGATTTGATGCTGGGATCATACTGAAAACAGCGCACCGGAATCCGTGCCGCCATCTCTTCCCAGCCATGCTTTTCGACTAGCTTTGTGACGATCGTTTCCAGCGTGATGCCATGCAGCGGATCGCGAGGATGTTCGGAAGGTGATGACATGGGTAAAGTAGCCTACGGTTTCGCAGTGGGTTGTTTCTTCAAGGCCTCGCCGATCACCGATAGGAGTGATCGCTCGCCTTTCACATCGTTATCCAGAGACCAGATCATGACACCGCCCAAGCCTTGCGACATCACATATTCCGCCTTCCGTTGAATTGTCGGAACGCCGTTATACCAGATCGTATTTCCAATCTGATCCACCTTCTCCGCACCTGGATAGTCCTTCACGATGGCAGAGTAAGGATAGTCGCGCTTCTTAAAGGCTTCCCCAAACCCATACCCATAAAAAGGCACACCCAACACGGCCCGCGACTTTGGCAGTCCGCGCTTTAGCCAGTAGTCCACACTTTCCACGGCAAACTCAAACGACGAGTGCTGCCCCGGACGGTTCGGCTCCCAATACCCTGCACCGTCGTAAGCCATGATATTCACGAAATCGAACTGCCGCACCGCCGAGTCGGGAACTTGCGGGCCGCCGTAGCCTTTGGAAAGTGCCGCCGTGAGCAGCTTGCCTTTCGGCTTCAACGCGACGGCCAGCGCGTCGATGAAGGCGCCGTAGTCCTGGTTGATCGACGGTCCTTCAATATCCACATCCAGCCCATCGAACCCGTGGCTAGTCACATAGTCCGCAATCTTCGTCACGAAACCCGCCCGTTTTCCCTCCGTGAGTAAATCGAAGTAACGGCTCTTTAGCACCTTGTCCTCCGAAGCCGACCCGCCGCCGATCGAGACGAGCACTTTCACCTTGTTCGCGTGAGCCTTGGCGATCACCGCACGGTCGCTGTCGTTGAAAGAAAGATCGCCGCTGGCCTTCGTCGGATTCTCGAAGGCGACGTTGATGTGCGTGAGCTTTGCATAGTCGATCGTTTCCGCGAACGCCTCCAGGTCGATCCAGTTCGGGACATACGCGACGACTTTCTCCTGCGCCTTCATCGACGGAACGAGAAGCAAGGAGGCCGCGCCAAAGGCGAACGGAAGGATGCGCGAATTCATGTCGACGCACGATCCACGATCGCGGCGAAACATGCGAGCGCTTCCCTCGCCCGCGCTTGCTTTGCGATGGTGCATTCCGTTTCCCGCGAGTAAAACGCCGCCCATGAAACTCCCGGTCTCGTTTCTCACCCTCCTCCTCGCCGCCGTCACCCTCCACGCCGACGACTGGCCGCAGTGGCTCGGCCCGCAGCGCGACGCCGTGTGGCGCGAGTCGGGCATCCTCGACACCTTCCCCGCCGAAGGGCCGACGGTGCGCTGGCGCATGCCGATCGGCGGTGGCTACTCTGGCCCGGCGGTCGCGGACGGGCGCGTGTTTGTGATGGATCGTCAACTCGCCAAGGACGCGAGCAATCCGAAAAATGCCTTCGACCGCAGCCGCATCCTCGGCACCGAGCGCGTGCTCTGTTTCCGCGAAGGCGACGGCAAGCTGCTCTGGTCGCACGAATACGACTGCCCCTACACCGTGAGCTACGCCGGAGGCCCGCGCACGACTCCGCTCGTCAGCGGTGGAAAAGTGTATGCGCTCGGCGCGGAGGGAAATCTCGCGTGTCTCGACGCGACCACGGGGAAGGCGATTTGGGCGCGCGATTTCAAAAAAGACTTCGGCATTCCCACACCGATGTGGGGCTTCGCCGGACA
>JANLQB010000172.1:0-6923 GCA_031367565.1 Verrucomicrobiota bacterium | reverse complement strand
CCGTGCGCCACTCTTACCAAAAAACCATTAGTTTGATTATGACCACTCCTGAAACCTCGACTCCATTTAGCCGCCGCAATTTCCTCAGCCGTGCCGGACGCGCCGGGCTCCTCGCCTCCATCGGCGGGGCAGCGGCGGGCGTCTTTTCGCCGACGGCGGCAGACGCATCTCCCGGGACCGAATCTGCCGACGCCCGCGTGCTGAACTTCGCGCTGAATTTGGAATATCTGGAGGCGGAATACTATCTGCGCGGCACGACCGGGGTGGGTCTCGATGCGGCGGATACTTCCGGTCGGGGTGTATTCGGAGAAGTCACAATCAAGGCCAATCCACGAGTCACCTTCACGACTCCGGCCATCCAGCAATACGCGAATGAAATCGCCCAGGATGAAAAGAAACACGTCCTCCTTTTGCGGAAAGCCGTGCTGGCGATTCGCAAGCCACCCGCCGCCCGTCCAGCGATTGATTTGCTGAATAGCTTTAACACGCTGGCCGTGGCGGCCGGCCTCGGGACTTCGTTCGATCCTTTCGCCAATGAGGTGAACTTTCTGCTGGGCGCATTCATTTTTGAAGACGTCGGGGTCACCGCTTACCGAGGTGGAGCGCCCTTGATTAAGAACAAGGCTTTTCTCTCGGTCGCCGCCGGTCTTTTGGGCGTTGAGGCTTACCATGCCGCAACGGTGCGGACGGTTCTGGCAGGCCTTTCCAGCCAGACTGGTGGCGAATCAATCCTGAGCACGGTGCAGGCAATTTCCGATACGCGCGATGCCTTGGACGGGGCCGGGGACGACGATCAAGGGCTCACGATAAATGGCGGTCTAAACCTCGTGCCCACCGATGCGAACTCTTTGGCCTACAGTCGCACTACGTCCCAAGTTTTGAAGATTGTCTATGGCGGCCCGGCGACGGGCGGCGGGCTATTTTTCCCAAGCGGGATGAATGGCGGCATCCGATAACTCTGCGGATGGGTGGCGGTGAGCTGCCCGGCACGACGAACTTCCCGCAGCATCGCCCGCTTTTCAGTGCGGCGGTGCTGCGGGCTTTTCGCGGCCTGTTGAGACGAGGTGGAGGTTTCCCCTTTGGCCCTGGTGGCAGAACTTTGAATTGTCGTGTGGGATGATGCGCTGGTAGGGATGTGGTTTCTCCTTTCTCAAATCCCCGATCCCTTTCCCAATGAGCAAACACATCGAGTCCAGCCTGGTCGAAAACCGCGTCTTCAAACCGGCGAAGGAGTTCGCGAAGAAGGCGAGGATTTCATCGCTCGCGCAGTATAAAGCGATGTGGGAGGAGTCGGTGAAGAAGCCGGAGAAGTTTTTTGCGCGGGAGGCGGCGGAGCTTTTCTGGCAGAAGAAGTGGACGAAGGTCCTCGACTGGAAAATCCCGTATGCGAAGTGGTTTGTGGGCGGGAAGCTGAACGTGTCGGAGAACTGTCTGGACCGGCATATCGTGGGGGATCGGAAGACGAAGGCGGCGATCATCTGGGAGGGTGAACCGGGCGAGAAACGGGTGATTACTTATCAGCAACTCCATCGCGAAGTTTGTAAATTTAGCAATGTGCTGAAGCGGCAAGGCGTGAAGAAGGGCGACCGCGTGATTATCTATATGCCGATGATCCCGGAGGCGGCGGTGGCGATGCTGGCTTGTGCGCGGATCGGGGCGGTGCATTCGGTGGTGTTTGGCGGCTTCAGCGCGGAGAGCATTCGCGACCGGATGAATGACTGCGGGGCGAAGGTGGTGGTGACGGCGGATGGCGGGTATCGGCGCGGGGCGATCGTGCCTTTGAAGAAGAATGTGGATGATGCGCTGAAAGGGAACGCGGCTCCGGGGATTAAGAGCGTGATCGTTTTCCGGCGCGCGGGGAATGACATCCATATCGAGGAAGGACGCGACGTTTGGTGGCATCGCGAGATGGAGTATGTGGACGCGAAGTGCCCGGCGGCGGCGCTGGATAGTGAGCATCCGCTTTTCATCCTTTACACGAGCGGTTCGACGGGGAAACCGAAGGGTATCCTGCACACGACGGGCGGGTATTTGCTCGGGGCTTACATGAGCTGCAAATACGTCTTCGATATGCGCGACGACGATGTGTACTGGTGTACGGCGGATGTCGGCTGGGTGACGGGGCACAGCTATATGGTCTATGGGCCGCTGGCGATGGGGGCGACTTCGCTGATGTATGAAGGTGCGCCGAACTGGCCGGACAATTCGCGCTTTTGGAAGATCATTGAAGACTATGCAGTGACGATTTTCTACACGGCACCGACGGCGATCCGTACGTTCATCCGCTGGGGCGATGAGCATGTGAAGAAGCACGACCTTTCGTCGCTGCGCCTGCTGGGAACGGTGGGCGAACCGATCAATCCCGAGACGTGGATGTGGTATCACAACGTGATCGGCGGCGGGCGCTGCCCGATCGTGGATACGTGGTGGCAGACGGAGACGGGCGGGCACATGATTACTCCCCTGCCCGGTGCGACGCCGACGAAACCGGGGACGGCGACGCTGCCGTTCTTCGGCGTGGATGCGGCGGTGGTGGATGATGACGGAAACGAAGTGCCGGTGAATTGCGGCGGGAAGCTAGTCATTCGCAAGCCGTGGCCTTCGATGTTGCGATCCATCTATGGCGACAAGGCGCGTTACAAAGAGACTTACTGGAGTGAGATCAAAGGCGTGTATTTCGCAGGCGACGGTGCGCGTCGGGACAAGGATGGATACTTCTGGATCGTGGGCCGGATCGACGACGTGCTGAACGTGGCCGGGCATCGGCTCGGCACGGCGGAAGTCGAGAGCGCGCTCGTGGCGCATCCATCGGTCGCGGAAGCGGCGGTGGTGGGTCGGCCCGATGAACTCAAGGGGCAGGCGGTCGTTTGCTTCGTGACGGTGAAGCAGGGAATCAAGCATGGGCCTGAGTTGCGCGAGGAATTGAAGCGCCAGGTACGCACCGTGATCGGACCGGTGGCGACGCCGGATGAGATCCGTTTCACCGAAGCGCTGCCCAAGACGCGCTCGGGAAAAATCATGCGACGTTTGCTGAAGCAGATCGCCGCAGGCGACGTGGTGACGGGCGATACCACGACGCTGGAAGACCTTTCCATTCTCGCCAAACTCGCCGCTCCCGACGAATAGATGGATTATCTTTCGCCAGGCCTCAAAGAAATCGCGCGTGTCGTCGCCAGATGGCGCTGCCGCTGGAAACTGCGTGGTGGGCAGAGCGAGCTCGCGCGTTTGGAAACGGAGCTGGGACTGCTCGGTTGGCAGCAGGCGGAGTTCGACACCGGTACGCAGCGCGAGGTGGACAAGATCCTGCACACCGAGCGGGAGCAGGCGCGGCTTTCGAATGAAGGCGCGGCGGTATCGCAGGTAGCGCTCGATCTCAAGGCGCAGCGTGAGCAGGCGCGGCAGGCTTTTGAGAAAGAGTCCGCGCCGCTCGTCCTGGAGCGAAAGGAATTGCGCGAAAGCATCGAAAAGGCCGGAGCGCAGGTCTCGCTGCTGCGGAAACAAATGGGGGATTTGGAAAGCCGCGAAGAGGAACTGGAGCGCGATTTACGCGAAGCGAAAAAACTTCAAACAAATCTGCTCGCCTCGGAAGAGAACACGCCGGAGATGCGCGATCAGCAGGCGGATTTGCGCGAGCGGATCACGACGATTCCGGGACGGATCTCGGAGATCCAGCGCCAGCGCGCGCGGGCCGAGGCGGAGAAGGAGGAACTGAAGAAAACGATCGCTCTCGAAACAGAGCGAGAGAGCACGCTGGGGCAGCAAGTAAAAGAGCTGGAGTCCGCGCACTCGACTGGAGATCGCAAACTGGCGGAGGCGATTTCTGAAAAGGAACGCGAGCGCGAAAAGATCGAGAACGAGAACACGCGCCTGGAAAAAGATAAGGCGAATCCTTACCGCGAAATCGGCCGCGTGCTGGCGGACAACAACCTGCCGCCAATGAACCAGCCGCTGGCGCTGGACGCGGTAAAACAAAGCCGGCTGCGCGTGCAGGGAATTGAATTTGCGATCACAAAATCCCAGGCGGAGTCGGCGGCGGAAGATCGCGCGCTGGTGCAGAATTCCCTGATCCTCCTCGGCGCGGTGCTGCTGGCGATCGGGCTGGTGGTCGGGGCGTTGATCCCGCGATAGGATCGGCGCGCGCTCTTCGCGAGTTCGCGAAAGCCAAAGCAGGCGGGACTTTGGCTGGGAAGCTGCGACAATTTCCACGCATGAAACTCCCCCTGCTCGCCTTGCGCGCCTTTGCTGTGCTTGCTTTGGAGGGCCACGCGATGACGCCGACCCAGCCCCTGCTCCTCGTCACGCAGGTACCGATGCCGACGGAAATCACCGATCGCCCGGTGGCAAACAGTTTCCTCGGAGTCGCGGGCGTTTTTGCCAATGCGCAGGCGGATACGCTGCACTGCGCGCGCGGCGGAGGGCTGTGCCCGCTTCGGTGAATGATGCGACGCAGTTTTTCTGGCCGCTTTATGAAGTCGGCCCGCTCACCCAGGGCGCGCCGCCGGTCATCACGAAAGTCGCGAACCAACCGCTGACTTACAACAACGTGAGCCCACGCTACGGCAGCAATGGGCGTATCATTTTCGCCAGCGATCTTCCAGGCGGACATGCTGCGCGGCCTCAATGGCCGCGCCAACTCCGCGCTCGCGCCGCTGCCCGGACGCCGCGTCATCCCGACACCGATGCACGATGCGCTCAGCGAAAACGTGCTCTCGCCCGGCGCTCCAGCGGGAAGTTTAAAAATCGGCAACGACGGCTCGCGCGAGCATTTGGGAGCCGGAAAACCGTGGCGCGAGCTACTCCCCGACTGGGAGAAAGAAGAAGCGGCGTTCGATCCTCGTCGGCACATGACGTTCCTCTACGACTGACCGCGCGGCGCTTTACTTCGGCTCCGCGATCAGACCTTTGCTCAGCAGCTTCTGCAATTTGGGCCGGATCACCGCCGCGCAATACCCGTTGGTCGCGCCGTTCTGGTTGAAATAATTCTGATGATACGCCTCCGCTTTGTAGAAGGTCGGGAGCGGCACGATCTCCGTCACGATCGGGTCTTTGTATTCGCTTTTGGCCTCGGTCTTCGCTTTTTCCGCCGCCGCTTTCTGCGCGTCGTTTTCGGTAAAAATAACCGAGCGATACTGCGTGCCATGATCCGCACCCTGACGATTCAGCGTCGTCGGATCGTGCGCGGCAAAGAACACATGCATCAGCGTTTCAAACGGAAGGACCTTTGGATCGAACTCGATCTGCACCACCTCGGCGTGGCCCGTGTCGCCCTCACACACTTGCTGATAAGTCGGGTTCTTCGTCTTCCCTCCCGTATAGCCAGATGCCACAGTTTTCACACCTTTCAGCCGCTGAAAAACGGCCTCAAGGCACCAAAAACATCCGCCTCCAAAAGTCACACGTTCAAGGCTGGTGGCGGAATCGGCGGGTTTGATGTCGGTATTCACTTTATCGGCGGCTTGGGCGAAAGGCGTGAGCGCAGTCGCGGTGAGGGTGAGGATGGCGAGTAGGAGTTTTTTCACAGGGTTCGTTAGTTGGAAGCGTGAGAGCGCAATGTGTTCCCGCACGTTCAATCCGCAAGCTCAGGCGAGGATGTCTTTCACGACATGGCCGTGGACATCGGTGAGCCGGAAATCGCGACCAGCGGCGCGATACGTGAGCTTTTCGTGATCGAAGCCGAGCAAGTGCAAAATCGTGGCCTGCATATCGTGAACGTGGACGGGATTCTCCGCGACGTGAAAACCGAGATCGTCCGTCGCGCCATACGTGATCCCCGGCTTCACGCCGCCGCCCGCCATCCACATCGTGTAAGCGCTCGGATGATGATCGCGACCGAGCGAGCGACCGAGCGCGGGATTCGTCTCGACCATCGGCGTGCGGCCAAATTCGCCGCCCCAAATCACCAGCGTGTCATCAAGCAGTCCGCGCCGCTTCAAATCCATGACCAGCGCCACGCTCGCCTGGTCGGTCGTCGCGCAGTTGCCCTTCAGATTCCCGACTACATCCGAATGCGCGTCCCAGCCTTCGTGATAGATGTTCACGAATCGCACGCCACGCTCAATCATCCGCCGGGCCAGCAGACAGGCGCGAGCGAACGATGGTTTCGCTGGATCGCATCCGTAAAGGTCGAGCGTCTCCTTCGACTCGCTCTTCAGGTCCATCAGTTCCGGCGCGGACGTCTGGAGCTTGAAAGCCATCTCATAATTCGCGAGCCGCGTTGCGATTTCCGGGTCGCCTTCGCGCGCCAGCCGCTCACGATTCAGCGTGCCGACGAGATCCAGCGTGTCGCGTTGCAAACGCGCATCCACGCCCGCCGGGCTCGACACGTTCAAAATCGGATCGCCCTGCGTGCGCAGTCGGGTGCCCGTGTAAATCGAAGGCAGAAAGCCGCTCGACCAAAGCGCCGACCCACCGCTCAACCCGCTCCCCGTGCTCATCACCACAAATGCCGGTAGCTCCTGCGTTTCGGCACCGAGTCCATAAAGAACCCACGAGCCAAGCGAAGGCCGACCCGGCTGCGAAAAGCCGCTGTTAAAGAAAATCTGCGCTGGCGCGTGATTGAACTGATCCGTCTTCACCGATTTCACCAGACAGATGTCGTCCGCGATTTTCGCCAAATGTGGCAGCACCTCCGAAAACTCCGCGCCGCTCTGGCCATGCCTCGCGAACTTAAACTGCGGCCCAAGAACCGCCGCATCCGGCCGGATAAACGCGTACCGCTGTCCCGCGATTACTGACGGCGGAAGCGGCTTCCCGGCGAGTTTCGTCAGCTCCGGTTTGTAATCGAACAAGTCGAGCTGCGACGGCGCACCCGCCATGAAAAGATGGATGACACGCTTCGCCTTCGCCGGGAAATGCGACTGCTTCGGGGCCAATGCACTTTCCGCCAAAACCCGCCCGCTCAGCGCATTCGTGAGCAATCCAGC
>JANLQB010000133.1:0-2993 GCA_031367565.1 Verrucomicrobiota bacterium | reverse complement strand
GAGCGAAAGCAGGGAACACCGCTTGAACGCGGGCGGGATTGTTCCTAGTTTTTCCGCCGTCACCTCAAACCCTCAAAACGAAAGGACCACACTACTATGGGACTCATGGACTTCATCAAAGGCGAACTCATCGAGATCATCGAATGGACGGACGATTCGCGCGACACGCTCAGCTACCGCTGGCCGGACGAGGACAAGGAGATCAAGAACGGCGCGCAGCTCATCGTGCGCGAGTCGCAGGTGGCGCAGTTCGTTTATGTCGGGCAGTTTGGAGACACCTTCGAGCCGGGAAAACACACGCTGGTGACAGAGAACATCCCCGTTCTCGCGACATTGAAGGGCTGGAAATACGGCTTTAACACGCCGTTCAAGGCCGACGTGTATTACGTCACGACGCGCCTTTTCACGGGGAACAAATGGGGCACGACGAATCCGGTGATGATGCGGGATAACGATTTCGGAATCGTGCGCGCGCGGGCGTTCGGCACCTACGATTTCCGCATCACGGACCCCAAGATTTTCCTGAAGGAGGTCGCGGGGAGCGATCACCATTTCCGCCTCGATGAATTCTCGGACGCGATGCGCTCGCGGATCGTCTCGCTCTTTAGCGAAGCGCTCGCGCAGGCGAAAATCCCGGTGCTCGATGTGGCGATGAAATACAGCGAACTCGGCAACGCGCTGCTGCCGCTGATCAATCCCGTCACGACGACGAAGTACGGCATCGAGTTCGCGTGCTTCATCGTGGAAAACGTGAGCCTGCCGCCGGAAGTCGAGGCGGCGATCGACAAACGTTCATCCATGGCTGCGGTCGGGAATCTGAATGATTACGTGAAATTCCAAATGGCGCAGGGCATGGGCACCGGCCAGGGCGGCGGCGCAGGCGGCATGGCGAGCGAGATGGCGATCGGCATGGCGATGGCGCAGCAGATGATGCAGCAGCAAGGCGGAGCCCTCGGCCCGCAAGCGACGCCCGCCGCTGGCACTCCGCCGCCGCTTCCGGCCGCGACCGCCGCCGCCCCCGCGCTTCTCTCCCCCGCCGAAGCCGCGCAGGCGCTCGGAGTCAGCGAGGCCGACGTGCTCGCGACGCTGGAAGCCGGCGACCTGAGAGGCAAAAAGATCGGCTCCACCTGGCGCATCACGCGCACGGCGATTGATGACTTTTTGAAGAGCTAAGTCAGCGCGAATGCGATCGTTGAAGTCCGCTGATGTCCGAAGTCGTCGCCAAAAGTAAATTCTCCTGCCCCGCGTGTGGGGCGGAGGCGCAGTGGAATCCCGCAAAGAAGGCGCTCGTGTGCCCGTTTTGCGGCACCGTTTCCCCGTGCGAACTGCCGGTGGGCGGAGGCGACATCCGCGAGAACGATCTCGCCGCCGCGCTGCGGAATGTGGATGCCGATCATCGCGGCTGGGCGGCGGAAAAAACGTCAGTGAAATGCCAGAGCTGCCAAGCGATCTCGGTCTTCGATCCGACGCGCGTGGCCCAGCGGTGCGACTTTTGCGGCTCCGCGTCGCTCATTCCGTACGATCAGATCAAAGCACCCATCCGCCCGGAAACGCTGCTCGAATTTAAGATCCCCGAGACGGAAGTCCGCGACAAAATCCGCGAATGGTATGGCAACCGTTGGTTTGCCCCGAACAAACTCAAATCCCGCGCCCTCACCGACACTGTCCACGGCATTTACCTTCCGTATTGGACCTTCGACGCCCAGGTCCACGCCGACTGGACCGCCGACGCCGGCTATCACTACTACGAGACGGAATCCTTCACCGACTCCGAAGGCCGGCGCCAGTCGCGCCAAGTCCAAAAAACCCGTTGGGAACCCGCCGCCGGTTCGCTCGAACATTTCTTCGACGACGAACTCGTCCCCGCGTCCAAAGGCGTCCAGCCCGACCTCCTGCGCCAGATCGAGCCCTTCCCCACCACCACCGACCTGAAGCCCTACGACCCCGGCTTCCTCAGTGGCTGGATCGTCGAGCAATATCAGATCGACCTCATCGCCGCCGCCCAGCATTCGCGCGAAATCATGGACGGCAAAACCGAGCAACTCTGCTCCGCCGAAGTCCCCGGCGACACCCAGCGCAATCTCGACGTCCACGCCGACTACTCCGCGCAAACCTTCAAACACATCCTCGTTCCCGTCTGGCTGCTCACCTACGACTACGGCGCAAAATCCTTCCAAGTCGTCATCAACGGCTACACCGGCACCATCGCCGGCCAGCACCCGCTGAGCTGGGTGAAAATCACGCTCGCCGTGCTGGCCGTCATCATCGTCCTCGCGCTCGTTCTTTCCGCATCGGGCGGGCGGTGAGCAGGTCGCCATGAGCAAGAGACGCTCGATATTCTATGTGGCGTCGTGCATCGGTTTGATTGTCTTGGCGAATGGATGGCTGGGCCATGGGCTCGATTCTTATGTATTGCCCATGGGTCTTTGCTTTGTCTGAGCGACCACGCCAAGCCTCCCACGTCTAGCCGCCAAATCTCCTTCGTGAAATCCCTCACCGATTCCCTGAAATCCGGCACCGACCTGCACGCGGTCGAAGTGGATTACGCCGTCGCGCAGCTTGTCTCGGCGGAGATCAAGGATGAGGCGAAGGCGGCTTTTCTGAAAGCCCTTCGCGAAAAGGGCGAGACGGCGGCGGAGATCGCGGGGTTCGTGCGGGCGCTGCTCGCACGAGCGGTCGATCCTGAAATTGATCCGGCGCGCGCGCCGGGGCCGATGATCGATGTGTGCGGGACGGGTGGGGATAAGCTGGAACTTTTTAACGTCTCGACAACGTGCATGTTCGTCCTCGCAGCGGGCGGGGCTTGCGTGGTGAAGCATGGGAATCGCGCGATCACCTCGAAATGCGGCGGCGCGGATGTGCTGGAGGCGCTCGGGGTGAAGATCGACCTCGCGCCCGCGGCTCTGGGGCAGTGCGTGGAAGAGCACGGGCTCGGCTTCATCTTCGCGCCCGCGTTTCATCCCGCGTTCAAAGCGATCGGGCCGGTGCGAAAG
>JANLQB010000122.1:0-1847 GCA_031367565.1 Verrucomicrobiota bacterium | reverse complement strand
AGCCGTCATCACCTGGGCGCATCGCGTGAAACCTTCGCCGCAATCCGTCGCGCAATTCATCGACACCCATCCGCTCGCCGGTCGCGCGCCGGAGGAACGCAAGAAAGTCATCGACACCGTGGCCGGGCAGATCGGGCGGCTGAACTTCGACGAGCGCCGCGAGACGCGCCTGGAAAAGCGGCCCGAGGCTTTCCTAAAAAACCTGACGCCCGACGAGCAGACTTACTTCATCGACCAAACCCTGCCGGCCGGTTTCAAGCAGATGATGGAAGCGCTCAATAACATGCCACCCGAAAAGCGCGTGCGGTTTGTGATGAAAGCGATCGAAGACATGCGGAAGCAGCGCGAGGAAGGCGGCGAGGCTCCGCCGAAAATGGACGATCCGAACGTGCAAAAAATCATGGCCGCCGGCTTGAAGTCCTTTTACTCGGACGCAAGTCCCGAGGTGAAAATGCAACTCGCGCCGTTGATCGAAGAGATGCAGCGGAATCTGACCGGGCGGTAGTGGCTCACGCGGCGGATTCACGCGTGGCGACTCCGCTGGCGGCGAGGACGACGCGGTAGCCGAAGGTTTCCAGCATTCGCTGGGTGACGAAGCGGACGGCCGGTTCGTCGTCCATGACGAGGATCAATTCATCTCACCGCGGGGCATTTCCGCTTGCACCACCGCCGCGGGCGCGGGCGGCGCGGGGAGATAGATCGAGAAACGCGTGCCTTGCCCCGGCTCGCTGGTGACCTGGAGAAATCCGCCGTGGCTTTTCACGATGCTGAGTGTGGTGGAAAGGCCGAGGCCGGTGCCCTGGCCAAAGTCCTTCGTGGTGAAAAAGGGATCGAAGATTTTTTCGATCACGTCGGGCGGGATGCCGGTGCCGGTGTCGTGGACTTGAAGGAGGACGTACGGGCCGGGTTTCGCTTCGGCGCTCAGGCTGGTGCAGTGCGCGTCGAGCGTGCGATTTTCCGCCGCGATGGTGAGCGTGCCGCCGGAGGGCATGGCGTCGCGCGCGTTCACGCAGAGATTCAGCAGCGCTTGGTGAAGCTGGGTGCGGTCGCCGATGACGGTCCACAATCCGGCGGGGATGACGGTGCGAATCTGGAGGTGCGGGAGGAAGGTTTCGCGGGCGAGATTTTCGATGTCGCGGATGACGTTTTGGATGGGCACTTCCAGCCGCTGGCCTTCGACGCCGCGCGCGAAGGAAAGCACCTGCCGCACGAGGTCGGCACCGTGATGCGCGCTGGAGTCGATGAGGGCGAGCAGCTCCTGGCTGGCGGCGTCGAGAAAGCGCATTTTCAGCAGATCGACCGAGAGGATGATGGGGCTGAGCACGTTGTTCAAATCGTGGGCGATGCCGCCGGCGAGGGTGCCGATGCCCTCCATGCGCTGCGCGCGGAGAGCCTGCTGTTCGAGTCGCTTGCGCTCGGTGATGTCGAGGGCCACGGCGCGGCATTCTCCACCGCCGGGCGCTCGCGTGGCCTCGATGATGACGATCCGCGCGGGCTGCCCGGTCTGCCGCAGGGCGACTTCGCAGGATTGCCGGAGAGGGGCGGCGAAGACCTGGTCGAGAAAGGTCCGGAATCTACCCCGGTCGGCATCCGCGACGAAGGCCGTGAAAGGCTCGTTCACCAGCCGGACGCGCTCCTGGCAGAGGAGGCTCGCGCCGGTCAGGTTCACTTGGAAAATGGCCCCATCGCGCCCGAGCGTGAAGAGGCTCATCGGCGCGAAATCGTCGCGCTCCAGCGTCACCGCTAGGGCCGCCTCCAGCTCGGCCCGCGCCGCGCGCAGCTCCTCGTTTTGCAGCTCCAGCTCGATCTGGTGGACTTGCAATTCGTGGACGAGCCGCGCGGTTTCC
>JANLQB010000110.1:0-8467 GCA_031367565.1 Verrucomicrobiota bacterium | reverse complement strand
GCGAGTTTTTCGGAAAAGGCTGACGAGTCGCCGACGGGAACGATGAAGCCGGTCGCGCCTTCGGCGACGGCTTCGTCGGAGCCGCTGACGGCGGTGGTGACGTTGGGGAGCGCGGATGCAGCGGCTTCCATGAGGACGCGGGCGTAGCCTTCATAATCGGACGAAAGGACGAAGATGTCGGCGGCGGCGAAGACTCCGGCGATTTCATCGCGCGCGGCAGTGCCTGGGAAGGTGACGATGCTCGTGAGTCCGGCCTTGTCGATGGCCTGCTGGAGCGCGGATTTGTCTGGGCCTTCGCCGACGAGTCGTAGCTCGAAAGGCTGCTTCGTGCGCGCTTTCAAAAGACGAATCGCCTCGATGAGGACGGGTAGGTTTTTCTGTCCGCTGAAGCGTCCGACGAAGAGCAGGCGGACGGGCGCGGCGGGGTCGCGTGGCTCGCGCACGATGTTGAGGAAGCGATCGAAATTCGTGGGGACGACGGGCTTCAGCGCGACGCGATCGGGTGCGAATCCGGCGGCGAGGAAACTGCGCTCGGTCATTTTTCCATCGACTTGAATCGAGCGGGAATGGCTGAGCACCCAGCGTCCGAGTTTCCCCAAAAAGCGGTGCGACCAATGGCTCGCGATCCAGTTTTTGTCGAAGACGTTTGGGCCGTAGATGCAGACGTTGACGGGAAGTTTGAAGAGCTTGCCGAGTATCACAGCGACGAGGCCGGAATAGAACGGGTCTTGCGCCTGGAGCAGCGTGAAACGGCGCTCGCGGAGGACGGCGCGGCCGATGCCAAACATGCGAAGGATGCTGTCGAGCGCGCACCAGGCATTCGTGGGGATGGCCTCAACGTGCGGGGCGAGTTGATAGTGCGCGAGGCCATGGCGCTTGTAGGAATTGGTGACGATGACGTAGTCGTCGAGGTGCTCGGCGTAGCCCATCATGCGGCGGAAATCTTCGCCCTTTTCGCCCTCCCAAATGCCGCGGGTGAAGCCGAACGAAAGGACGGAGAGACCTTTCATCGGGCTGCCTCCATTTCGGTGATGGCAAGGCTGGGCGCGGGTGCGATGGCGGCGCGCAGCGTGACGGCGGTTGCATCGACCATGGCGGTGAAATCGAAGTGCGCGGCGAGGCGTTCGGACGCGGTACTGGTGAGGCGTTTGATCAAAGTGGGGTCGCTCCAAAGGCGCTCGATCGCGGCTTGCAGTGCGGCTTCGTCGCCGACGGGAATGAGGAGGCCGGTGACTTCGTTTTCGACGACTTCGCCAGTGCCGCCCGCATTCGTGGCGATGACGGCGAGGCCGACGGACATGGCCTCGAGGACGACGTGCGGGAGACCTTCGTACGTGGAGTTGAGCACGAAGGCATCGACGCCGCGCATCCGCTGGCGGACTTCGGCGGACGGGATGTGGCCGAGGAAAATGGTGCGATCGGCGACGCCGAGAGTCGCGGCGAGATCGGCGAGATCTTTCTGCATGATGCCGCCGCCAGCGATGACGAGGCGTGTGTCGGGCAAGTGCGGGAGACGGCGGATGATGGCGTCCACGCATTTCCACGGGACGAGGCGGCAGACGGTGAGAAGCGTGCGGCCTGGCCAGTCGGGGAGCGGCGCGAGTTCGGCGTTCGTCTCGGGCGTTGGCGCGGCGGCGTTGTAGATGACGCTGATTTTTTCCGGCGGTAGATCCCAGCCGCTGACGATCCGTTTTAGATACTGACTCGGCACGATAATGTGGCGTGCCCAGCGGAGGGGGAAGGTGCGGATGAAATCGAAGAACTGGAGCGTGAGATTTTTCGGCGTGGTCTGGTATTCGTCGATCGTCGCGCGGTAGGCACCGCGACCGACGGCACGCTCCCACGCGTAGTCGCCGACGACTTTGTGAACCGTCGCGCGGCCTGCGAAGGCGGAGCCGACGGCGGATTCGGACGCGAGGCCGTGGACGAAGACGAGCGCATTTCGGCGCGCGGCACGCCAGACGGTGAAAACGGTTTTTGCAATGCGCAGCGGCCAGAAAGTGCGGCGCGGGAGGCGCGTGACTTTGAACGGACGCGCTGAGTCGTCGTGATCAAGACGGTCGCTGAGGCAGATGACTTCGACGGTGTTTCCGCGCTCGGCGAGAGCGGCGGCCATGCGCGGGACGTAGCTGGCGGGTCCGCCGTGATCGGGCGGGAAGATGCCGGTTACGAAAAGAATTTTCATCGGCGGGCGTCCTTCATGGCGGTGAGATATGCGCCGGGGAGCATGGCGGGCGGGAAAAAGCGCGGCGTTTCCTCGGAGTAAATCCACACGTATCGCTCCGAAGTTTGCAGTGCGCTTCGCAGCGACGCGCTGAAGCGGGCAGGGGAGAAATAGTTTTCCTCGGGCGTCTCCGGCGTCCATGTGGTTCCGCGCGGCGCGAAGTCGATGCGGAGGCTCGATCCGACGTAAACCATGCGCCGATAAAGGTCGGGCACGGAAGTGAGCGCGGCATTTCTAATTGTGCGCGCGGCTTTCTCGAAATCGGCGGCGTCCTTGTATCCGTGTCCGAATTCCCAAAGATCAACGAACGACGCCTCGGGTGCGGAGCCCGCGAGCATGCCGTCGAGGAAAGCGGGCAGGAGCAAGTAGCGCGTTTTTTCGCGAGCGGGCAGGGCGTAGCCGTAGAGCAGGCCGATGGTGATTTCGGGAAAAATCTCGCGCATCGCCGCGCCGAGCTGGCGTCCCCGCTGGCGGGCTTTTGCGGTGTAATCGGCGGGGCTCGCGTGGGTGCGCTGCGCGTTGTGGTGCGCGTAGGAGAAGAGCTCGCACTCGTAGTCGTAATGCTCGGGATCGAGAAGGAGGCCGCAGCATTTTCCATCGCGCGCGAGCTGGATGAGCACGCGCCAGTTCGCCTCGATCGTGGCCCAGCGCGCGTCGTCGAACCAATCCAGCTTTTGATCCTGATCGCGCGTGGCGATGGCGAGCGGGAGAAAGTTATCCGTGAATTTGGTCCACTTCGGCGTTTGCAGATCGACGACGGCTTCGGCGAATTGCGCAGAGGAAAAACGCACCGTGCCGAAGGTCTGCCATCCGAGCAAATTTCCTGTGGAGCCGTCGCCGCTCGTTGGCTTCGTGCGGTCGAGCGCGACGCGGACGCCGACCCCGTCGAACGGCATCTTTTCCATCTCTGCCCAATGCGCGCGGATGTAGGAAGTGCTCGGCGAATCCCAGCCGTAATAGACGATTTTTTTCCCTGACGCGGGCTGAGTTTCCGCCGCGCAGGTGAAGCTCGCGATGGTCAAAAGACCCGCGAGAAACGATGTGCATTTTCGCATTTTCATGCGCTCTTTTTCGCGCGCGGTCGATCCGCGCTGGCTCCATAGACTTCGTCCTTCCCGTAGCCGGGTGAGTGGTAGTGGTAGTAAAATCCGCCACTTCGCGGAGGCAGGCCGTTCAGGATGAATCCGACGACATTCGCTCCGCTCTCTCGCACTTTTTCCAACGCCCGTTTCACCGCGCCGGCGGGCGTTTTCGAAGCGTGGACGACGAGGCAGACGGCGTCGGCGCATGGCGTGAGCAGGAGCGTCTCACTGACGGCGTGGACGGGCGCGGTGTCGATGACGACGCGGTCGAAGTGGGTGAGCGCGGCTTTGATCAACGCGGGCAAGTCTGCGCCACCGATGAGTTCCGCAGGCAGTGCGGCGCGTGTTCCGGCGGGGAGCACGGAAAGGTTTGAGACGTCAGTGGGATATATGGCTTTCGCGAGATCCGCGTGACCGCCGAGCACGTCGCTGAGACCGGGCGTGAAATCATTTCCCAGAAAGGCGATGCCGATGCTCGGGAGACGGAGATCGGCGTCGATGAGGAGCGTGGTGTGGCCTTGCAGTGCGAGGGCGACGGCGTAGTTCGAAGCGCAAAAACTTTTGCCTTCGCCGGGGACGGCGCTGGTGAAAAGCAGGCTGCGGTAGCCGCCGGGGCTGCCAGTGAAAAGGAGCGCGGTGCGAAGCGTGCGGAACGCTTCGGTGATGGCGGACTGGGGCTTTTCCACGAGGAAACGGCGCACTTGATCGAGCGGCTTTTTCGAGCGCGTCGGGATGGCGCTGAGCGAGCGCAGGCCGAGCGCGGCCTCGGCTTGATCCACGGTTTTGAAGGAGTCATCGAGAAGATGCAGGCCGAGTACGAGGGTGAGGCCGATGGCGAGGCCCGCCCCGATGCTGAGGAGGAGGATCGCGCGTTTGTTTGGCTTGATGGGACGGATCGGGAGCGACGATGGCGCGACGACGCTCACGGCGAATTTCGCGACGCCTTGCGAGACATCGGTCTCCTTCATCCGGGCGAGCACGGCTGTGTAAAGGCCGCGATCGGATTCCACATCGCGAAGGAGTTGCTGGTAAGGGATGGCGATGCCGCTGAGTTCCAGCGCGACGGCCTCCTGGCTGCGGAGTGCGCGTTCGAGGCTCTGTTCCGTGGCGTTGGCGGCTTCATGCACGGTGTAGAGCTGGATGGCGGCCTTCTGGATCGCTTTCCGAAGCGCCTCTTTGTATTCCGCGACACTGCTTGCCGCCTGCATGTAGCGCGGATGCTCCGGCCTGTAGCGTTGCGCGAGCGACGCGAGTTCCGCCTCGCGCTCGCTGATGGTCTTTTTCAACTCCTGCACCTCGCCGCTCGCGGAGATGCTGGTGAGCGCGAGCAGACGCTCGGGTGGTTGATCCGAAAGCTGCGTCACCTGTGCCAGGTCCGCTTCCAGTTTCAGCCGCTCGGCTTTCGCGGTCGTTACCTTAGCATTCAGCTCCTTCAGGCGCTCGCCCACGATGTTCTGCTTTTCCTCCAGCGAGACCGCCTGATGCTGCTCGCGGTATTCCTGTAAAGTGCGTTCCGATTTCGCCAGCGCAACTTTGAGCCGCTCGGCCTCGCCTTTCAGATACGCATTCGCCGATTGTGAAACCTGCGTTTTGCTCGCCGAACTGACGCTGACGAATGCCTCGACCGTGAGCTGCGCGAGCTTTTGCGCCATCACCGGGATGCGATCCTGAACCATAATGTCGATGAGCTGCGTGCCGGGGCGGATCTGGGTGGAAATGCGGTCTTCTAACGCGTTGCGGAGGTCGCCTTCGCTGGCCGGGCGCGGCACTTCGGAGAGAAACGCGGGGTCGTCTTTCAGCTCGGGATGATTGAGCAGCGTGGTGATCAAAGCAGGGCTCACGAGCTTCTGCTCGATCGTCTTGATCATGTCGTCGATCGCCTTTTCGCCACCGCGTGAGCTTTCCGGCTTGATCCGTTTTTCCTGCTCGCTCTCGATTTCGACGGTCGTTGTCGATTCGTAAATTCGTGGCGATTTTGAGAGAAATGCGATTCCGCCTGCGATGCATAACACGATGATCGATAGAATCATCCATCGCTTTTCAAGGATCAGGCAGATAAACATCCGCGCGTCGGTCGGCAGCAGAGTCGTTTTGGAAGAAGGTGCGTCAGGCATTGGATCTCCTTAGAAAAGGCGTTCGCCGATGGTGATGATATCGCCGGACTGAATCATGAAAGGCTTCGTCCCCGCGTCGGACGCCATGCGCTTGCCGTCGAGCTTGAAAACCTGATCGCCGGGGATTCGCTTCACGATGATGCGGGACGGATTTGCCAGCCGCGTATAGCCGCCCGCGATGCCGACGACTTGCACCAGACTGAGTGTGCCGTGGTCGGGAAAACGATACGTTCCCGGCCGCTGCACCTGCCCGAGAACGGTAAAAAGCTGGCGGTTCATTTCCACGAGCGAAATGCTCACTTGGGGATTTACGAGGAAACGCACCGAGAGTCGGTCGCGCATCAATTCACTCGCCTTCTGAACAGTGAGCCCGCCGAGTTTCACCTCGCCAATGAGAGGAAAAGTGATCTTCCCGTCCTCAGCGATGCGCACGGAGGTATCGAGTTCCGGCTCGTTGAAGACTTTGATCTGAATCGATTCGTTCGGTGCGAGGACGTGATTTGGCGAAGTACCCGCCTTTTCCTCGACCGCCGGGCGAGCCGGAGCGGAAATATCTTCGGCTGATGCAAGTGTTCCCGCCAGAAAGGTGGCTGCCGCGACAGATACTATAAATATGTTAAAAACCATGTTTATAGCAAGAAAGAGTCAGCACTATCCGCGCTAATAAACAATATTAACTTGAAAACTCACCTGATTATTATAAAAAGTGGAGCTTTCACGGTTTGATTCGTTCTTGCGGAACTCGTAAGTTAGCCCTGCATTTCCCCAGTCGGCGAAATTGTAGAGCAGTCCGGGGCGAACGAAAAAGTAGCGGTCGTGACGACCCGATTCATTCGCGAGGCCGCTGTAATCGGATTCCTGATACCCGGCATCAAGCCGCAAATGGATGCCCGCCCGGATGGCACGACGAAAACTCGCCGTGATCCCCGTGCGCTCGTAGCTCTCTTCCGGGTGAAACTCGGACGTTTCGACCGAGCGGAAAGCCTCCACGCCGATGCGCGTGCCTACCGACGGTTCGTAATTCGCCACGAAACTGAAAATCGGATTCGTCCGGTCTCCCGCCTGCCCGTCGGACTGCCGAAATTCGACGCCACCTCGCATTTCAAAGTCCAATTTCTCGCTGAACTTGTAAGCCGCCCGAGCCAGAATCCGCTCGAAAACATCATCCGCGCCGCCTTCCATCGCGACCCCGCCAAACGCTCCCCCGAGCCCGATCCGCACGAGCGGTGTCGCTTCATACGAGACAAAGCTCTCCACCTTCCAGCCAGTCGTCCGCACGTAGTCCTCCGGCTTGTTCGAGCGAAACGAAGCGCTGGCATCGATCGCCGTTTTATCCGAAACGCGATAACTCGCGACCACCTCCGCCGAAGTCGTCTCCCGCCGGATGCGCGTGCCGATGTCCGTATTCGACTCCGATTTCGATTCGTATCGCACGCCGCCGCCGAGCGACCACCGCTCCGCCTGCCAGCGCCCATCAAGCCGCGCATCCTGATCAAACGCGTTTTGCGAATCCGTCTTCGCAAAACCGAGCAGGATCGCCGTGTAATCCGCCGCAAAAAAGCTCCCACGTCCCTTGTCGATCTCCGTTGCCGCATCCTGCCGGTCGAGAAAACCATCCGTGCGCCGCTTTTCCGCATCCCAAATCCCGATCGCGACGCCGGGCGACAGCGTGAAGATGAAATCATCCACGCGGTTGTGCTTCTGGATGAAAATATTGTCGTCGAAAGTGACGCGCGCTTCCAGATGCGGCGTGACTTTCCAGCGCCCGGACGGGATTTCGTCATTCGTCACCGTCGGCCCGAATTCCCGGCTCAGCGATTCCGCGGCATCGAATTGCTCATTTTCCGTGGCGGGGGCGACGAGGAGTGACTGGCCGAAATCGGGGGAATCCGTGAGAACGACGAGCGGCTCCTCGGTGGGAGCTTGCTCTTCAGCTTGCGCGATCGTTTTCGGCAGGAAAACGATACAACTTCCCGCTAGGAAAGTTATCGCAAGAACGTGTCGGTGAGTTTGTAGCATCGGGCCAACGCGCCCTTTTTAAGACGCTATTTGATGATGAGGTCAGCACATTCCATGTCAATTTAAGACCATGTAGGCATTTCGCTCAATCCTGTGTCATCCAAAGCGAAGCGGGACGGATTAAGATAAGGGCACAAAAATTTATCGCGGGATGCGCAGTCCCTCCGCGTCTTTTTGGGCTCGTGGGTAATCTTACTTCTTCGCCTTGACCGTCTGCTTGGCTGCAGTCGCGGTGCTCTTCTTTTGATTGCTGGCGTTGGCCTTGGCTTGTTTTTGCGCGGCCTGTTTGTTTGTCGATTTTGGTGATTTGTCGCCCATAAGTTTTCAAAGCATCACCGCCGACCGCCAAAGCGCGAGGATGAACTTGAAGTTTCGGTGCGCGCTCTTACACGCCCGCCTTTTCGAGAAGCGACGCCACCACCTTTTCCGCCTCGAAATAGTCCTTCGCGATTTCAAATGCCGCTCGGGAATGCGCGGCGTAGTCGGCATTGATCGCGCGGACGTGTTCCACGATTTCTTCCAGCGTCGTAAACGAAAGCAGCCCCGCCTTTCCGCCGTAGAGCCGAGTAAATCCCGTTTCCTGCGTGATAACCGGCCTACCGGCCGCGAGATAGCACGCAGAGCGGTCGCTGAACCAGCCGGTGTGCAGCCGCGTGTATTGATCTTTCGCGACGGTGAATTCGCCTTTCGACGAGCGGATGTAGGCGACGTAATCGTCGTGCTCTAGGCTGATGCGGTCGGGGTTCGTGAGGTGCCATCGGCTGTCGCGGAAGCGCTGTACGATCGCCTGATCGCGGATCGTCGTGCCGATTTCAAAAGTCTCGCCGGAGCGTGCGGGCGCTTCGATGAAACGGAGGAACTCCAGCGACTTGCTCCACAGATATTTGTCGCCGCGCCATTCGATGTCTTTGAGGTCGCTGGTGTTCCAATTCGCGATCGTGGTGAAAAGCGCGTTCGGCGCGGGCGGCGCGTCGGTTTTCCAAAAGTCGGTGACGACCGGTTGGCGCGTGGGCAGCCACTGGAATTGA
>JANLQB010000101.1:0-1854 GCA_031367565.1 Verrucomicrobiota bacterium | reverse complement strand
GTCGGGCTCGCGGCGGGGTTTGATAAGAATGCGGTGGCGCTGCCGGCCTGGGCGGGGCTGGGGTTTGGGTTTGCGGAGGTGGGGACGATCACGGCGCGGGCGCAGCCGGGGAATCCGAAGCCGCGGATTTTTCGCGTGTCGGAAATTGGCGGTCTGATCAACCGGCTGGGTTTTAATAATGACGGGGCGGATCGCGTGGCCGATCGGCTGGCGCATCTGCGGAAATCGGGACGGTGGCCGGCGATCCCGGTGGGGATCAATATCGGGAAATCGAAGGTGACTCCGCTGGATGAGGCGGCGCTGGATTATCTGCTTTCGTTCGAGCGGTTGCAGCATTTTGGCGATTACTTCGTGCTGAATGTCAGCTCGCCGAATACGCCGGGGCTGCGCTCATTGCAGGAACGCGGTGCGCTGGATTTGCTGCTGGGTGATATGCAGCGGCGGAATACGACCGGACGGCCTTTGCTACTAAAGATCGCGCCGGATTTGGAATGGAGCGCGATCGAGGAAATTCTGGCGCTCTCCGAAGAGCACCGGCTGGCGGGGATCATCGCGACGAATACGACGATCGACCATTCCAGCGTGCCGGAAGCGGCGCGGCAGCAGGGCGGGCTGAGCGGGAGGCCGCTGCGGGCGCGCTCGACGGAAGTGCTGCGGTTCATCACGGCGCGGACGCAAATCCCCGTGATCGCGGTGGGCGGGATTTTTTCGCCGGACGATGCGCTGGAGAAATTCGACGCCGGGGCCGCGCTCATCCAGCTCTACACTGGCTTCATTTACGAAGGTCCGGGGCTCGTGCGCCGCATCTGCGACGCGCTGCTCGCACGCGCTGCGGCGTGAACATTTCCACTCTTATGAAAACGATCCGACTTTCCCTCGCTGCCGTCACGGTCTGCTTCGCCGGCTGCGCCGGTATGGAAAACCCTTTCGAGCCTGGGAACCACGACATGACTCCCCTGAAAGGCGCGGGCGAGACTCCGAACATCAAAAATCGTTTCCCGGAAAGTCGCGGCGGGTTGCCGCTGAGCCGGGCCGATCGCGAGGATCGCGACATGACGCCGATGGAGCGACTGAAGCAGTATTAGCGGACTGGAAGTGGGGCGCGGGATGCCCGAAGATAGGAGCCATGCTTGCCACGATTTCCGAAGAAGATATCATCGACCAAGTCCTCGCCGGAGACCGCATCACGCGGGAGGAAGCGCTCCAGCTTTACCGCCTGCCGCTGAATGAACTCGGTGAACTCGCCAATCATCGCCGCAATCTCGCGACGCGTGAAAAGCACGGCGGGCGCGGCGCGGAGATCGTCACTTACATCGTCGATCGAAACATCAACCACACGAACGTCTGCGAGGTTTACTGTAAATTTTGCGCGTTTTACCGGACGGAGAAGGACGCGGATCACTACGTCATCACGCGCGAGCAGCTCGACCAGAAACTCGACGAGCTGACGGCGATCGGCGGCGTGCAAATCCTGATGCAAGGCGGGCATCACCCTTCGCTCACGATCGACTGGTATCTCGATCTGCTCGCGCACATCCGCACGAAATATCCGCACATCAATATCCATGGCTTTAGCCCGCCGGAGTTCACACACTTTGCCGAGGTCTTCAAAATGCCGCTGCGCGAAGTGCTCTCCAAATTCCAAGCCGCCGGGCTCGGCTCGGTGCCGGGCGGCGGCGGGGAAATCCTCGTCGATCGCGTGCGGAACTCGATCGCGCCACTGAAGGCGAACAGCGACCAGTGGCTCAAGGTAATGGAAGTCGCGCATGAGCTGGGGCTGAACTCCAGCGCGACGATGATGTTCGGCCACGTCGAGACGCTGGAGGAACGCATCGAACACCTCGACCGCCTGCG
>JANLQB010000094.1:0-6544 GCA_031367565.1 Verrucomicrobiota bacterium | reverse complement strand
TCCATTTTGCTTAAACGTGTGATTTTTGCAGGTATGTGTTGATCCATGCCCGTCATCCCATCGCGCTTCCGTCCGCCCTCTTTCCTCGCAGACGGGCACCTGCAAACGATCCTCGGCGCGCTGCTCCCGCGCCGTATCACGCTCCCGGTCACGCGTGAGCGGCTCGAATTACCCGACGGCGATTTCGTCGATCTCGACTGGACCCGCGCCGGACACGGACGGCTTGCGATCATCTCCCACGGCCTCGAAGGTAACTCCACGCAGAAGTACGTGCGCGGCATGGCGGCGACTTTGCACGCCGCGAAGTGGGACGTGCTCGCGTGGAATTTTCGCGGATGCAGTGGCGAACCGAACCGCCTTCTGCGCGCCTACCACAGTGGCGACACCGCCGATCTCGCCGCCGTCATCGCGTACGCCACGCCCGACTATCGGCGGATCGCGCTCGTCGGTTTCAGTCTCGGCGGAAACGTGACGCTGAAATACGTCGGCGAAGCGCCCACACCTCCTGCGGTCGTCGCCGCTGCCGCGATCTCCGTCCCGCTCGATCTCGCTTCCAGCGCCCGCGCGCTTGATCAACGCGCCGGCAATCGCATCTATCTCCGCCGCTTCATCGGTCCGCTTGTCGCCAAGATCGAGGCCAAGGCCCTCGATTTTCCTGGTCAGGTGAACACCGACGGCCTCCGCGCAATCCGCAGCTTCCAGGAGTTCGACGGCCGCTTCACCGCCCCGCTCCACGGCTTCCGCGACGCCGACGATTACTGGACTCGCGCCAGTGCGCGCCAGTTCCTTCCAAACGTGCGCCTCCCCACGCTCATCCTGAACGCCCGCAACGACCCCTTCCTCACCCCCGATTCGCTGCCTTACCGCGAAGCCGAAGCCAACCCATCGGTCTTCCTCGAAACCCCCGATTCCGGCGGTCACGTCGGCTTCCTCGATTTTGCACACGGAATGCAGCCGTGGTCGGAGCGGCGGGTGGCGGCGTTCTTCGCGCGTTCAGAATAAACTGCGCCCGTGGTAAATCATGAGCACCGCGTAGGTGGTGCCGGCGAGCACGAGGAAATACGTGACCGCGAGCGCCGTGACCCCCATCCAGCGGCCCGAGAGCGCGGCGTTCCGTTCGATCTGGATGAGCGCGAGGTGGCCGAGGATCAGCGCGAAGATCCACGACACGAAATTTACGTAGGGGATGAAGCCGCACGCCGCGACGATCAGCGCCGCGATGGCGAGGCCGCTGGTGCGCGTCATGGCCGACAACTCGAAAATCGGCGAGTGCTCGTCGGCGAGCGTCGAATCACGGACGAGCGTTTCGCGCGGCGCGGGCGGGGGCTCCGGAGGTTCCGCGGGCCGCTTTGGTTGCGCGCTCAGTTCCACGAAATCATCGAGCAATTTCCACCGCCCGTTCACCTGCACCTGATGCATCCGGCTGATGTCGCCCTCGGCCAAAAGCTCGCGGATTTCCTCGATCGAAAAGGGGCCGGACTCCGCGCCTTTCCAGCGCAGGAGAAAGGTGGACGCAGCGGGCGAACTCATGGCGTGGAAAAGAGCGGCAGCTCGGGCGGCTGCGGTTTGATCCCGAGCTTGCGAGCGGATTGTTCGAGCAAGGCCTGCCGGTCGAGCGGCACGTAAAAGACCGGCGAAAACTTTGCGCAATTCCCCGCGTCGCGATCACCTCGCGCGAGCCCATTCCCCGTCGCGGAAATCGCCCACAGCGCGCCCGTCGCCGTGGCTTCGCCGAGCACACGCGCGTGCCCATCGCCGTCGATGAAGCCGCCAAACCCAAGCCCAGCCTTGATCGCCGCGCGAATGATTTCGCGATGGAGCCGCGCGTCCGCGAGGTAACTGCGATTTTGCAGCTCCGCAAAAAACGGCGTGAGCTTCGCGGAAAACTGCGCGCGCTTGCGTTCCAGCAGCCAGTCCATGCTGCGAATCGTCTCGCCCCCGCACAGCTCATCGAGCCGCTGCAAATCGCGCGCGAGGCGCGGACAATACGGCAGTCCCCAGGCCGCGGGCCGCTCGCGGAGCAAGGCCGCGAGCTGCTGCATGAGGAAAGCTTTACCGAGCGGGTTTGCAGATTTTTCACGAGCGATGTCATCGAACACGCGCAGCAGCGGACGCTCGAACTTCTCGCCGTTCGAGTCCGTCATCCGGTTTAATTCGAGACGCGCGAGGAGTTGCGACACCGCGCTGAGATGGCTGTCCACGATCTCCCCGGAGCCTCCGAGCCCGAACGACGAGCGCTGCGAAGTCAGCGTCATCGGAGCAAACGCGGGAACCTCGCCCTTGGTGGCCAGCTCGAAAACATTGCCAGTCCAACTCGTGATCTGGCCGGACGCCGCCTCGCGCGGGCCGTCCTTTTTCATTTCGCCCCGCGAATACGCCGCGCGCCGTTCGCCCTTTCGCGTGTGATCAATGATCGTGATTTCCCAGATGTCGTTCACATAATTGTCGTCGCGCAGTGCCAGGAGTTTGCCAATTTCCGTCGGCTGCACGCCGGACGAGATGAACGCGTCGCCTCCCGTTTCCGCTTTTACCGAGGCCCATCCCGCCGGATCGCCCGGCATCAGCAGACTCGCGAGCGCGTCGTCGGCTTTGGGAAAAGCGGCAATCATTTTTCGCGCGGTGTTCACGTCGGCGAGTTGGGTGAGTTTCGATTCCTTGAATCCCGCGAGCGCTTCCTGAAAACCATCGAGCGTGGTGGCGCGGAGCATTTCCTCGTGCGTCTTCCGCAGCAGAGCGAGTTCACCATCGAAAAGATCCACGCGCTGCCGTACCGCGGACATCCGCGCTTCGAGCGGAGCCGGAAGTGCGAGCGCCGCGAGCGAGGATCGCGCGCGCCCTTCCAGCGTCTTGAGGCGCGGCCCGATTTCATCCAGAGCGGCGATCAGCATTTCCTTGGTCTGCTCGTAGCCGAGCTTCGCGCTGGCGATGTTTTCCATCGCGGAAAGCTCCTGCTCCGCATCGATCGTCAGCGTCTCGCGGGCGGAGGTGAGCCAGGCCGCAAACTGATCGCGGAGCGCGGACAGACGACGCGCCGGAGCGGGGCGCAATCCGGTCGCGACTTCTTCGATGTTTCGCCCGAGCGCCTCGATCTGCGCATGGATCGCCGTCGGCTCGGTGTCGGCAAAGTTTGCCGAGGACGCGTGCTCCAAAGTCGTGAGCGCGCTCTCGATGGCGGTGAAACGCTCGCGCTCATCGCGCACCCATTTTTCCGCAAGATCGAGCTGCGGACGCAAAGCGGGCTGCTCGGCGAGGCTCGCGCGTTTGGTGTGCAGCACGTCGATCATTTTCTCCGCCGGCTCGACTTGTCCCGCCGTTTGAAACGCCGCGAGTTGTCGCGCAAAATCACGCGCCGCGTACGCCCGCGCCGCAAACCACGCGACGACCGCCATCGCGAGCAACGCCGCCGCCACGCCCGCGCCCAGCCTGGTCCGGCGCGCGCGTTGCAAGCGCGAGATTTCCTGATTCAGCCGAGCGGCGACGCTTCGGACACGCGTGCTCAAATCCTCCGGCACCGCGCGCCCATGCGCTTCGACGTCGTGCCAGCGCCGCGCGAATTCTCCGCACAATTTGTCCGCCTCGGGCAAAGTCAGCGCCGGTCGTGCCAGGAGCCGCGTCTCCACCTCGTCCGCCAGTTTCGCGGCAGATTGAGTGGCATTTTGAAAACGAGACTTTGCCTCCTCGGCGGCGCGCACCTTTTCAAAATACGTCTGCACCTCCTCCACGATTGCGGTCGCGTGCGGTGAGAGCGAGAAGCCGTGCTCTTCCGACAACGTCCGCAGGCGCGCGAGGAGTTCGCCCACCATTTGCCACGCGCCCGCTGCGCGTTCCTCCCGCAACGATTCGGCGAGTTGTTCGGCGAGCGCGATGGCTTCGGTGCGGCCCGCGATTCGGCGGATTTCCGCAGCCTGATTGAACTCCGAGCACTCCGCGAGTTTCGACGGTGTTGCCAGACGTTCGAGTTCCGCTAGTTCGGCGAAAATCGCATTTTCTTCGCCAGCGGCGAGCGCGGTGCGCAGCGATTGGAGACGCAGTTGGAAGAGCTTGTTTTCTAGTCGCGCCAGTTCGGCCTTCGCATTCGCATCCTGCGGATTGAGGCGCACGATCGAACGCACAATCTGGATCGCGCGCCCGTCGTCGCGCGAGCTCACCGCCGCGCGGTAGTCACGATAGAGCGGATGATCCGTGCGGATGCCTTTCGCATACAGCGCATCGAGCGCCTGCACCGCGCGGGCGTCGAAACGCGCGGGCAGCGCGAGATGGTGGGCGGCGCAAAAATCCGACCACTCGCGCGCCTCGGCAAAGCTGAGCACCGCGAGGAGATCGAGCAACACCGGCTCGGACTCTGCGAGCTGGAGAGCCTGATATTCGCTGCCTTTTCCGATCATCACCGCACACGATTCGAGGCGCGCATTCGCCTCATACCCCAGCCGTGCAAACTCCGCCGCGAGGCTTTCGAGAGACGCGCTTCCGCCGCGCGCCATCAGCGCCTCACGGATTTGTTTGATGAGTTTCGTGACCTGCCACATCGCGACGTTCACCGGGGGATTTCGATTTCCATGAGCGGAATCTCCACGCCATCCGCCAGCACGGAAAGCCGATACACGCCGGTCGGAACGCCGTTCGACATCAGCGGATGTGAGTCGATGCGCCGGAGTTCCTCCTGCTTCGCCGCGAGTTGCCTGGCGGACTTCGCGCGCTCAGTTTTCAGCTCCGTCGTTTCGGGGGAAAGCAACGTCACGATCGCCACGATGGCGCGCAGCCCGCTCGTGTATTTCCTTTTCTCCTCGGAGGTGAGGAGATTCCGAATCGCCAGGTCAGCTTCATTTTTTGCCGCCGCAAACGCCTGCGCCAAAGCCTTGGTGTCTTCCTCCGATTTAAGAAAAGAAAGAGCGGCGCCGGTATTGGCGAGCCGGTCGTGACCCGTGAACGCGGCATCTCCGCAAAACGCTTTGATGCAGCCGCCCGCCTGCTGGAAAAGCAGATCGGAGTCTTTCCCAAAATCCGTTTTCGCCTGCGCCAGCCTTTGCTTCCGCGTTGCTTCCAGTGTCGCTAGTAGCGAAGCGCGTTTCTTTTCGTCGTTTTCTTTCCGCCCGACGCGCGTGCGTTCGACGACGGTCCAGTCGTTGATCTCCTTTGCCACCGCCTCTGCGATCACCTGCTTCAACTTCTGGAAACGTGCGAAGGTATCGGCCGCGTTCGCGGGCACACCGCTGGTTTCGAGCGCCTTTGTCTGCCGCTCCATTTCGTTTTTGGAACGCGTGAATTCCTCGATCAGCGGCGCGAGATCCACGGCCCAATCTTTCACCGGCAGCGGTTCGGTTTTGCTGCGCGCGGGCATCGCCGTTTCGGGCAAGCGGAGATCCATCCGACTGTTCGGCGTGCCGGGCAGGCCGAGTGCGGCGGGGTCGAGCACGAGCGAATTTCCGCTCCGGCTGATGCCGCCGCTCTTTTTGGAAAGCAATGCCTTGTCGGATTCGGCGACGACCCAAAGCTCCAGCACATCTTGTCCTCCTGCATTTTTTGCCCTCAGCACGAAGGGTCGCGGAAGGCTGTCCGCGGTTCGCTCTGGCGTGATCTGTTTCGCCGTTTCATTCACCGCGAATAAAGCGGGGTCCGAAATTTTTGCGCGAAGTGTGCCTTGTTTTGTGGGGTCGATCAGCGGCGTCGGAGTCGCGCCAGGTGAGGAATGCAGTTGGAAGGTTAGCCCTTTTTCCAGCTCGGGAAATCGGGCTTCTGTCAGCGCCGTGAGACCGTTGAAAAAGTAGAGCGGCACGGCAGCGAAAGTGGTCGCCGGTTTCTTTGGCGCGGTGGCGGTCGCGGCCTTCGCGGGAGCGGCTTCGGCCTGCTTGATCAACCATTCCGGCCATTCGTCGCGCGCATCGCGGAGAGTGACCGCACGCTGGTCCGCCGAGCTCGCCTGCACGGATTCCCATGCCTTCATCAACGTCTCTGCCGCGACAAAACTTTTGGCCGCGACCGCATCCGCGGGTTTTCCGAAAGCGAGGCGCTCTTTCACGAGCGCGGTTTCGACGGGTGGAAGATTCTGACTTTGCGAATCACGCGGATGCATGAGCGCGAGCAGCGCGGCGGCTTCGGCGCGTTCGTGATTTTTTATGAGCTCGTTGGTCGCTGCGGAGAAGGCGCTGGTTGCCTGCGTTTCTTTTGCAAAAGCGTCGATCGTTTTGCGCTGGCGGAGCAACGTCTCGTAGGCGGCGCGTTCGTTTGCGGCTGGTTTGGAAAGCTCTGCGTTCAGCGATTCCAACTGCCGGACGCGATTGGCGAACGCTTCCAGTTCCGAGGAGTTATCAATGTTGGCGGATTGCGCGAGCCCGTGCAGCGCGTCGCCGGATTTGCAGTCGCGCATTTTGTCGAAGCGCGCGGTCTTCAGTGCGTCATGGCCTTTCTCCAATTCCGCCACGATCTGATCTGCGATGGAAAGATGGACGGACGACACGCGCGCCAACGCCTCACCGGCTTGCGGGCTGATGATGTGCATGGCCGCGCTGCGCTTTTTCAAATCATCGCGCCGGGCGCGGACGGCTTG
>JANLQB010000074.1:0-4852 GCA_031367565.1 Verrucomicrobiota bacterium | reverse complement strand
CTTGTGTAGCTTCTTAAACGACCAGCCCTGCTCCATGAAATAGCTGCTGAGATAGTCGAGCAATTCAGGATGCGTCGGAGCCTCCGACTGGGTACCTAGATCATCCGGCGTGCGCACAAACGCTTCGCCGAAATGGTGCATCCAGACGCGATTTACGATCACGCGAGCGGTGAGCGGATTGCTCTTGGCGGCGATGGCTTGTGCGAGTTCGAGGCGTCCACTTCCCTGGCGGAAAGGCATGCGCTTTCCGCCGGGTGAGAGGACTTCGAGGAAACTGCGGGGAACCACATCGCCCCGGACATCCGCCTGACCACGGAGCATCACCGCAGTGTCTTGTGGGTTCGGCTTATCAGCGACGACCATCGCGCGTTTTGGCGCACCTTCGTGGGTAAGCAGGAGGTTGTTGATCTTGCCGAAAACGAATCCTGCTTTCCCTCGCATCTGCTGCGGCCACGCGTTGCTCGCGTAGCGCAAACCGTCAGTCGTCATTTTCCCGGCGACTTCGATTTTGAATGGCGTGGTGATCAACTCGACCATCGCAGTGTCAAAGCCAGGAACCGGCTCGGCTTTCGCGGTGGCAGCGGCTTGCAGATATTCACGGCCTTTTTCGCCAACTTGACTGAAAACCTTCCCGTAAATATTCGCGACGTCCTCGAAAGTCTCGGGAGCCGACGATGAGAACGCGGCTGCGACGATCGGGTTGTATTTGTTCCCTTTATTTGTCGCGATTTCGCCGGCGATGGCTTTCCAGCTATCTCCACCATCGACAAAGCGCTTTAACGGACCAAACACGGCAGCGTTGCCGTTCAGATCACCGCGGAGATCGTTGATGATGTCCTGCTCTAATTTCTCTTCCTGAATCAACTTCTGCGCTGCAAGCAATTCCTCGGCATTCGCCATCCCGCGATTTCGATGCGCGGCTTTGATGTAGGAGGCAGCCTTCGGCCAAAACATGGTCGAGTATTCGCCGAGCACCTTGTAATACTTGTCGCGATTCTCCTGCTCCAGCCCGGCCATTTTCTTCTCGAAATCTGCCGTCAAAGCTACCGTTTCAGGCTTGGAAATCAGCGGTTTATCAGCCGGCTCCATGATGTTCGCGAAGATCCCGTGCATCGCGTAGTAGTCCTTCGTCGGGATCGGGTCGAACATGTGATCGTGACAGCGCGAGCACGTCACCGTCATCGCGAGGAATCCTTTCGAGACGACGTCGATACGATCGTTGATCACGTCATTGTTGTTACCGAAACGTTCGCCAACGGTGAGGAAACCGAGCGCCGCGAGGTTCTCCGGATTGTTTTTCGGGATCAGATCAGCCGCGAGCTGCTGCGTGATGAATTTGTCATACGGCATGTCCGAATTCAGCGACTTGATCACCCAGTCCCGGTAAGTCCAGGCGTAGGGATAGCGGTAGTCGCCCATATTGTTATTCCCGTCGCCACCGATGGTGTCGGCGTAACGCGCGGAATCGAGCCAGAAGCGGCCCCAGCGCTCGCCATAGTGAGGCGAGGCGAGCAAGCGGTCGATGACGGTTGCAAAGGCGGTCGGAGATGAGTCGGCCTTGAACGCATCGACTTCTTGCGGCGTGGGTGGAAGCCCCGTCAGGTCATAAGTCGCACGCCGGAGTAAAGTTTCCTTCTCCGCAGGGGGCGAAGGCGTCATCCCCTTCTCTTCGATCTTTTGCAGAACGAATGCATCGACGGGATTGAATTGCCCGGCGGGAAAGACCTCATTCGCGAGCCAGCCGCGGTTCTTGAACGTCGTCGGAACAGCGGGCTTTTTCACGGGCTGATAAGCCCAGTGATGGCGAGCTTTGTCGGTAAGGCCGGAAAGCTTCGTCGCGACGGCTGCCGATGCCGCTTTACGTGGGTCGAGCGCGCCCATTTTCACCCATGTGGTTAAATCCGCGATCTGTTGGGCTGAGAGTTTTTCGCCCTTCGGGGGCATTTGCAGATCAGGATCTTTGTAGCTGACCGCGACGACCAGCGGACTTTTGTCAGGATCACCCGCCTTTACGATCGCGCCGTTTTTGCCACCCTTGGCGAGACCTTCTTTCGTGTCCAATGTGAGCCCACCCTTGGATTTGTTTTCCGACAAGCTGTGACACTTATAGCAAGTCTCCTTGAAGATCGGCTGGACCTTCTTCTCGAAAAATTCGACCTGCTTGGGATCGAGCTTGGCAGCTTCGCCCATCATCATCGCCGGATCATCGTCGGCGGCGTGAAGGGTGATCGCGCGGGAAATTCCCGCGAGTCCGAGGAGGATTACGTTACGCGTTCGCATAAAGCTGGGAGCCTAGAAATCAGGCGATAATGTCTTTGACGACGTTGCCGAAATTGTCCGTGAGACGGAAATCGCGACCGTTGTAACGGTAGGTCAGCTTCTTGTGATCGAAGCCCATGAGCGCGAGGATCGTCGCGTGCAGATCGTGGATGTGGACCTTGTTTTCCGTGGCGCGCGAACCGAATTCATCGGTCGAGCCGTAGGTGGTTCCACCTTTCACCCCGCCGCCAGCCATCCACGTCGAGAACGCGCGACCGTTGTGATCGCGGCCTGGAGTCGCGTTCCCATTGCGGTCTTTCACGACCGTCCGGCCGAATTCGCCGCCCCAGACGATCAGCGTCGAGTCGAGCATTCCGCGCTGTTTGAGATCCTTGATGAGCGCCGCCGCAGGTCCGTCGATTTCGCCCGCACGCGCCGGGAGCGCTTGCTCAAGATTGCCATGGTGATCCCATCCGCCCGCGCTCACTTGCACGAACCGCACGCCGCGTTCCACGAGGCGGCGGGCGACCAACATCCGGGCACCCATTTCAGTGTTTCCGTAAAGCTCTTTCACCTCTTTCGGTTCCTTGGATATATCGAACGCGTCCGTCGCTTCCGTCTGCATCTTGAACGCCATCTCAAACGCTTCGATGCGTGATTCGAGCTGATTATCCTGCTGCAACGCTTTCGCGTGCATCTCGTTGAGTTGATGCACGAGATCGAGCTGGCGGCGCTGGCGATCCATCGGGGTAAATTGATTGCGGATATTCAGGATCACATCGTCCAGATTCATCCCGCGCGAATAGTTCACATTTACGCCCTGATACATTCCGGGCAAGAACGACGCCTGACGCCACTCCGGCTTGCCACTGAGCGTGACGAAGCCGGGCATGTTCTGATTTTCCGTGCCGAGGCCGTAAACAACCCACGAACCCATCGACGGCTTCGGCAACTGGAGCGACCCCGTGTTCATGAACCGCTGCGCGACTTCGTGCGCCGGGATGTCCGTCCACATCGAGCGGATGACCGCGATGTCATCGATCACCTCGCCGAGTTTTGGAAACACCGAACTCACTTCGACGCCCGATTTGCCCATCTTCGTGAACTTGAACGGCGACGGGTACGCCAGCCCCTCGTGGCCCGGAATCGTCTTGTCCGCATACTTCGCGAAATCTGGCTTCGGATCCCAAGTATCGATCTGCGACGGTGCCCCTTCTGCAAAAATGTGGATGATCGACTTCGCCTTAACCGGGAAGTGCGGAGCTTTCGGCGAAAGCGGCGTGATCACCTTACCAGCTCCCGTCGTCGCGGCATTTGCATCGTAAGGATTCAACCCAAACATCGACGCCAAGCTAAGCGCGCCCATGCCCATTCCCGTCCGAATGAGAAAATCGCGACGCGTAAAAATAATGTCCTCCAACGACGGGGAATGTTCGCGGAGATATTTATCGGACGTAATGTGTGGTTGTTCTGAGTTCATTTTATTGGAGGCGGGTTGGTCTTTAATGCCACAAACTGCGAACTCCGGCAAACTTTGAATGTTTCAAAAAAATCCAGATTTTCGCAGAGTCAGTGTGGAGAAAATTGAAGCATCGGCTGAGCCACGATTACGCAGAGCAATCCCCGCTTTTGGCCGAGAAATATTCGACGCGCCACGGAGCCCAGAGAGGGGAAAGTTCATCGGGATTCATAGGTGAGCAAAATCAGGGATCGCGGGGTGTTTTCAAAAAAAGGTCGCACGCGCCCCGCACCCTTTTCAGCACGTAGAAAACCGTCTGCGAGCGGATGCGCACGAGGTGGCTGCCCACGATTTTTTGCACAAAATCGTCCGGCAACGCGGCAATTTCCTCCACCCGCGCACCGCCCAGCCCTTTGCAAAGAATCGTCGCCATCGCTCGCGTCAGCGTCTGCACCTGCGGCCCGAGCGCGATGCGAAACTTCACGCGCCCATCACGATCGACCCGCAGGAAAACGCCCACGCGATCCGAACATTCTGCGTCCTTCCGGGTGTCCTCAAAATCAAACCGTTCCTCGTCGCGCGGCTCGTGCCGCTTCGCCTGTTCCGCATACGCGACTAAGTTCTCCCGTTTCTCCTCCTCCGACAGCGACTCGAAGAAGGCGACGATCTTCGCGAGTTCCGGGGGATAAGCCATCGTCGCCCCGCCGTCAGCCTTTTGCGAAAAGCGCCGCGATTTCCGCCTGCATCGCCTCCGCCGCCGCGCGCGGATCGGGCGCATTACGGATCGGACGCCCGACGACGATGTGATCCGCTCCACTGCGAAACGCTTCTTCCAACGTCATCGTGCGTTTCTGGTCATCACTCCCCCGCTCACTCGCCGCCCGAATTCCCGGCGTAATGATCAGCGGCCCATGCCCCAACTCACGCCGCAGCCGAGCCGCTTCCTGCCCCGAGCAAATCAGCCCATCGATCCCCGCCGCGACTGCCTTTTTTGCGCGCAGCGACACCAAATCCTCCACCGGCTTCGTCCACCCGATCTCCTCCAAATCGCTCGCATCCATGCTCGTCAGCACCGTCACCGCGAGCAGTTTCATCGGGCCGCGCACCTTCACGGCCTCCGCGTAAACCGAACCA
>JANLQB010000073.1:0-9198 GCA_031367565.1 Verrucomicrobiota bacterium | reverse complement strand
CGCAACGGCTTTCACATAGCCGACCACCTTTACGCCACACTCGGCGGCATGGTCCGTGAAAGTGCCGTCATGATTGTTGCGAAACAATTCGCACGGATGCGGATCCTGTTCGTCCGTGGTTTCGTTACCCACAAAAAGGTCGAGCCAGCCATCGCCGTCGTAATCCAGCCAAACTGCAGTCTGTGTCGGGTGGGCCACGAGAAGGCCGGCATGTTCCGTCACATCCGTGAAAGTGCCATCGCCATTATTGTGGAGGAGGGATTTTGGAAAGACCCCGGCTTTTCCGAGCCATCCTCCGCGCAGGACGAGGATGTCCACGTTCCCATCGTTGTCGAAATCCGCGTCGATCAAATTCAGGCCACCGACGAGTCCAGTCAGGCCCGCCGCCTCCGTCCGATCGGTGAAGGTGCCGTCGCCATTGTTGTGAAAAAAGCGCAGTTGGGTAGTTAGCCCAAAGTCGGACCGCACGATGTCGAGAAAGCCATCTCCATCAAAATCCGAAACGATGCAACCGCCCGACAAACCAAATGTGTCGAGGCCCGCTGCGGGTGCCACATCGGGAAACCGTTTGATGTCGTAGTCGGACGCAAAGACCTTTGGATCGATCAACCATTTCGACGCGACGCCGGACGGATATTCGCCCAGCGTCATGTGCGCGATATTCAAGAGCCAGCGCGCGGCGAGATGGCCGGGAACTTCTGCGAGTTGATCCTCCAGCAGTTCGATCGCCTTGCGCGGCCCATCCTTGTGGCGATAGATCGCCTTTCCGCTGAGTGGGAGCAGGCACGAGTCCGCGTTATGTTCGGAGCAGCAATTCTCCGTCTCGCCGATGCGCAGTTCGGCCTGCGCCCGAAGCATCCGCACTGCTTGGCGTTCCTCCGGATCAAAAGAGACCTTCTGCTGCGCCATGGTGGCATCAATGTCGTCGAGGCACGCCAGCATTTCCGCATTTCTACCGTCCCCGAGGAGTTCGTTCCCCAGTAGAAATTTGAGCGGCAGTTCCGCTTTCCACCCGGTCACGGATTTGAGCCGTTCCCGCAGCATGCGCACCCGGCGGTCATTGGCACCAAAGGGAATCAAAGTAGGATCGCATTCATCCGCAAGTCGCTTTAGCCGGGCGGCCATCTCGACAGTGCCATTGGTCGGGAACGAGAGCTTTGATTTGGGCGGTGACGGCTGCGCGCTGCGACCCGTCCCAGGCAGAAGTGTGCCGAGAATGGCTATGAGAGCGCCGAAGTTTTTGAATGTCATTGGAGGAATAATGCGTGCGGATCGGCCCGCACCATCGTCGCACCGGGTATTCGATTCCACAGGCAATGTGTGAACATTGTGTCACCAGAACCTGTTCCACCCGGACGCGGCGTTGCCGGGGATTAGTATCCGCCCGCGCCGAGAGCACCGGCTTTTTGTTCCATCGATTGCCCAGCCTTTTCCGCGGCTTCGCGGCGGCGGTATTCATCCATCATCGCCGCCGTGGCGGTGGCACCGCAGCGCGAGACGCCGAGGTCGCGGACTTTGATAAGGCCGTCGAGATCGCGCACTCCGCCGGCGGCTTTCACCTGCACGCGCCCGGAGACATTTGTCCGCATGAGCGTTAGGTCGTGCTCGGTCGCGCCGAGGTAGTTATAGCCGCCTTCGGGTTGCTTCACGAAACCGTATCCGCTGCTGGTCTTTACCCAATCAGCACCAGCCCACTCGCAGAGCTGGCAGAGCTTGATTTTGAAATCATCGCTCCCCAGGCCAGCGCCGCCGTTCACTAGATAGTCGTTTTCAAAAATAACCTTCACCTTCGCGCCGTGCGCGTGAGCTTCATCACAAACCGCTTTTACATCCCCTTCCACATAGTCCCAGTCGCCACCCAGCGCCTTGCCGATATTGATGACCATATCGATCTCTGCCGCGCCGTCCTTGCAGGCGAGCTCGGTTTCGTAGCGTTTCGACTCGGTGGCACTGTTGCCATGAGGGAAGCCGATGACTGCGCCGACGAGCACGCCGGTTCCTTTTAACCACTCCACCGCGGACCGGACCGCGTAGGGTTTGATGCACACCGAGGCGACTTGATACTGCGAGGCGACTTTGCAGCCAGCCTCCAAATCCGCGTCCGTCATCGTGGGATGCAGGAGCGAGTGGTCGATCATTTTGGCCAGCTCGGCGTAGGTGTATTTCATGAGGGAAAAGGTTGCGCCGGTCTTATTGCGGCAACGGAGCAATCTGGACGGTTAAACGATCGTAGCCGACGACTCGCTGGTAACGCGCCTCATTTTCCACGTGCTCTTTCGCCTCGAACACCGTGATGCGTGCCACGGAGTCCACGCACTTTTGGAGCAGGGTGCGAACGAGCAATCGCGCGTGCGCCGCGCCGAGACACAGATGCGCGCCGAAGCCAAAGGCGAGATGCGGATTGGGCTTCCGATCGAGACGCACTTCATCCGGCCCGTCGAACGCCGCCGCATCGCGATTCGCCGAGGCCCAGCAGATGGAAACGCGCCCACCGGGCGGAACGGTCACGCCATGCACATCCGTCTCCACGGGACACACGCGGCCGATATGCGTGAGGGGCGTGATGACGCGGAAAAACTCCTCGCTCGCGTGAACGATCCGCGCCGGGTCCTGCCGCAAAAATTCCAGCGCCTCCGGGTTTCCCGCGAGGTATCCCAGCACCGCCGTGATGCTATGGATGACCGTATCGCGCCCGCCGGCAAAAGTGAGATTGGCAAAGCCCATCATCTCCTCCCGAGTGAGAGGTCGGCCCTGAAAAGTGGCCCGCGTGAGCGCGCTGAAAAGATCGTCACCCGGATTCGCCAGCGCGCGATCGAACTGCGCCTCAAGATACGTCTCCAGCGCACCGCCTTTCGAATCGCCATCGCGAAAAACGTGAATGCCCCAACCGATCCAGGTGGTCGCTTCGGATTCCGGCACATTCAGCAAATAGGTGAGCGCGTGTGACTGAATCGGCAGCGCGAACTCGCGCACGAGCTCGATGGATTCCCGCCCCATCGCGTCGCGCAGCAGGCCGTCGATCAGCGCATCCACCTGCGCGACCACACCGGGATTTTTTGCCCGTTGAAAAAACGGCTCCACGATTTTGCGGTATTCCGAGTGATCCGGCGGATCGGTCTCCACGGGCAACTGACGCATGCTCCGCATCGCCTCCTCCGAGGGAATCGGCACGCGAAACGGCGCATCCGAGCTGAACGTCTTCCAATCCCTCGCCGCCTTGCGCACATCTTCATGTCGCAAAATCATCGGCACATTCTCGCCCTGAAACGGGCATTCGAGGACACCGGCTTCTTCGCGTTTTTCCTGAAAGGGATCGGGCAGGTTGTTCATGGGGCAATTGTTTCCGCCTACTGGAACTTGCGCGCCCGATCGCCGTCAAGGAGATGGCGAGAGGTGCGTTTTTTGAGAGACAGCAGCGAGCTTCTTCGCGCGGTTCTTTGGTAAACGACCTCTCGGTAAAGGAATACGCTACATCTTGTGGTCACGCTGCGTGTCGAGCACAACATTTTGCGGTTCGCGGGTTGACTTTGCGTGATCGGTTGCGGATTCATTTCGGCCCGATTTACCCCTTTTTTATGATCGAAAAACACCTCGCCAAACTCGTCACTGAACTGAAACTCCAGCCGCGGCAGGTGGCGGCGACGGCGATCTTGCTGGAGGAAGGGGCGACGGTGCCCTTCATCGCTCGGTATCGGAAGGAGAAGACGGGCGAGTTGGATGAGGTGCAGATCACGGCGATCCGCGATCGGCTGGAGCAGCTGGAGGAGCTGGATAAGCGGCGGGAGTCGATCGTGAAATCGCTGGAGGAGCGCAAGCTCTTGACTGAGGTGCTGGCGGCGAAGATCGCGGCGGCGGAGTCGATCACGACGCTGGAGGATATTTACCTGCCTTTCCGGCCAAAGAAAAAGACGAAGGCGACGGTGGCTCGGGATCTCGGGCTGGAGCCGTTGGCGGATATTTTGTGGGCACAGGAGGCAGCGACGGATCCGCAGACGGCGGCCGTGCCGTTCGTGGGGCCGGAGATCGAGATCGATGCGAAAAAATACAGCGTGCCGGATGTGGCGGCGGCGCTCGCGGGGGCGCGCGATATTTTGGCGGAGCGGATGAATGACGATGCGACGGCGCGCGCGCAGTTGCGGAATCTTTACCTGACGAAAGGCGTGATCAAATCGAAGGTGGTCGCGGGTAAGGAAGAGGAGGGCGCGAAGTTTAAGGATTACTTTGACTGGAACGAACCGGCGGCAGCGGCGCCTTCGCATCGCATCCTGGCGATGCGTCGCGGCGAGGCGGAGGGGTTTCTTTACACGCGGCTGGTGCCGGATGAAATCGAGTCGGGGAGCCTGCTGGAGCGGATGTTTGTAAAGGGCAAGTCGCCGGCGTCTGAGCAGGTGCGGCTGGCGGTGCAGGATTGTTTCAAGCGGCTGCTGGGTTTTGCGATGGAAGGGGAGACGCGGATGTTTTTCAAGAAGCGGGCGGACGAGGAGGCCATCCGCGTTTTCGCCGACAACTTGCGCGAACTGTTGCTGGCCTCGCCGCTCGGGCAGAAGGTAACGCTGGGAATCGATCCGGGATTTCGCACAGGGTGCAAAGTCGTGCTGCTCGATCGGCAAGGGAAGCTGCTGGCGAATGATGTGATCTATCCGGAAAAAGGCGCGCGCGATTTGGCGGAGGCGGAAGCGATGGTGAAGGCGGTGGTGGCGAAATTCAAAGTCGAGGCGATCGCGATCGGGAATGGGACGGCGTCGCGCGAGACGGAGACGTTCATCCGCAAGCTCGGGCTGCCATCGTCGATCCCCGTCGTCATGGTGAGCGAAAGTGGCGCGTCGATTTACTCGGCGAGCGATGTGGCGCGCGAAGAATTTCCCGACAAAGACATCACCGTGCGCGGCGCAGTGTCGATCGGGCGTCGGCTCATGGACCCGCTCGCGGAGCTGGTGAAGCTCGATCCGAAGAGCATCGGCGTCGGGCAGTATCAGCACGACGTGGATCAAAGCGCGCTGAAGCGGACGCTCGATGACGTGGTGGTGAGCTGCGTGAACAACGTGGGCGTGGAACTCAACACGGCGTCGAAGCATTTGCTGACCTACGTCTCCGGGCTGAACGCACGCGTCGCCGCCAACATCGTGGCGCATCGCGATGAGAACGGGCCGTTCAAGTCGCGCAAGGAATTGTCGAAAGTGACGGGGCTCGGGCCGAAGGCCTTTGAGCAGGCGGCGGGCTTCCTCCGCATCCGCGACGGCGCGCACCCTCTCGATGGCAGCGCAGTGCATCCCGAGCGCTACGATCTGGTGGATAAAATGGCCGCCGATGCTGGCTGCACCGTGCTCGACCTGCTGCGCGACGGCACGAAACGCACGAAGATTCGCCCGGAAAATTACGTGACCGCCGAAGTCGGCCTGCCGACGCTGAAAGACATCCTCGCCGAGCTTTCCAAACCCGGGCGCGACCCGCGCCAGCAATTCGAGGCGTTCTCTTTCGCCGAAGGCGTGGAGAAAATGGAAGATCTCCAGCCCGGCCTGAAGCTGCCGGGAATCGTCACAAACGTGACCGCGTTCGGTGCGTTCGTGGACATCGGCGTGCATCAGGACGGGCTCGTCCACATCAGCCAGATGAGCGACGACTTCGTGAAGAATCCCGCCGAGGTGCTGAAGGTCGGCCAGCGCGTGCAAGCGACCGTGATGGAAGTGGACATGGCGCGGAAACGCATCGCGCTTTCGCTCAAAACGAAAGTCGATCTCGCCCCGCGCACCGATCGTCGAAACGAAGCCGGCAAACGCGACCTGCAACGTTTCCAACAACCCGCAAAAGCTGTCGCGCCCAGCGGCCCCGATTGGTTCACGCTCGCGCAGCAGAAGAAGTAAAATCCCACTTGCCAGCTTCCCTGCCCCGCCCATAATACCGCGCAACGGAAGGGTGGCTGAGTCCGGTTTAAAGCACTCGACTCGAAATCGAACGTGCTGTTAAAGGCACCGTGGGTTCGAATCCCACCCCTTCCGCCATTTTTCTCTCAAAAATGGATTCTTGGGATCGGGATTCCTAAGCCCGAAGCACTCTGCTCAACGCGAACCGTAACGTCTCGGCTTGCATGGCTTCGCCAAAAACATTCCGCGCCATCGCGCGCGGTCATCGTCCGGCAGCCCAATGCCTCCATCGTCTGGCTGCGGAAAAAGCGCATCGACACTTCGTCATCGGCCAGCGGAATGCCCTTTCGCCCATGTCGGCGACTTCCAGCACCACAAAGGCTCCGGCACGCACTCCCGGATGCGGTGCGGCCTAGCTTTCGTCAACCTGGGCGTTCCGTTTCGCCAGGGTGAGATCGCCGCCATCCGGCATCGCATCGCGGGCGGGAGTTTCCAGCCAAATCTCGCGCACCTCTTCGTGCGTCAGCAGCGTCGCGCCTTTCAGCAGACGGCAGAATTCCTTTTTGCTCACGCGATGATGCGCGCCCTCGCGAGTCAGCAGATTTGTCACGAGCTTGTATTGCACCTCGCGCCGGTCGAGTTCGACGATGCGAAGGTAGTCAGCGTCTTTTCGATAAACTTGGTTTTGTGCGAGTTTCATCCGCCTTTGTTATCGAGCGCGACCGCTTCCAGCAACTCCTCGAAAAATGTCGGCAGCGCGGATTGCAGCCGGTTCCAATTCGGGATGAGTGGCAGCGCCATCGGATCTTCCTGAAACGCCTTCGCCGCCGTGCGAATGCTGCGCACGAAAGTCGAGACCGCGCTTTCCTCCTCGTGCCGGGGAAAGTGCAGCCCATTGATCGCCGCATCCGCCGAGTAAAAACGCAGCGCATCCTCCGCCTGCCGCAGATAAGAAATCAGCAGCGTATCGAAGAGCCCCGCATCGAGCCGGATGCCCTCCGCCGCCATGCGCCGGAAGACCGCTTTCGCGATGTCGATCGCCATCTTGTTCAAGCCGCGCCGCGAATCGTCGGGAGACAATTCCTGATGGGCGTGATCGTAATTCCCGCACAGCTCCGACTGGCAGATCGCGCCCGGAGCCGCATTGCGAAAGACTTCCGCGAGCGTGCCGACTTCGAGCGACCAGTCGAACGGGATGCGCAGCCGCCCGGCGAGTTCGAGGTGCATCGAGATTTCGCCGGCGAGCGGATAGCGAAAAGTATCGAGGTAAACGAGGAACGGATGCGAGCCGACGATGCTCCGCAGGGCGCGCAAAAGCGGCGTCACCAGCAACCGCATCACGCGCCCGTTCAGCTTGTCCGTCACACGCGCGTAATAGCCTTTGCAAAAATCAAAACCGAGGCTCGGATGCGCGACCGGGTAACAAAGCCGCGCCAGCAATTCGCGATCGTAGTTCACGATGTCGCAATCATGCAGCGCCACCATCCGCACCTGCTCGCTCGCCAGCACATAGCCAAAACACGTCCAAACATTCCGCCCCTTGCCCGCCGGTCCGGTGGAAAGTTCCGCCGTCTCCACGCGACTCATCAGCGACTTGATGCGCGGCCCGTCATTCCAAATCAGCACCGGCTCCTGCGGCAACCGCGCAAAAAAAGTCCGCGCCTGCTCCCACTCCTCACGCGTCGCCGCATCAATCCCCACCACGATCTGCCGCAGATAACTCACCTCCTTCAACTCCCGCGCAATCCCCTCCAGCGCCGCCGAACCCAGTTCCCGCGTGTGACACGGCAGCACCAGCGCGATCGGCGTCTCCTTGGAAAAATCCGCCAGCTCCCGCTCCAAACGCGCCACATCCGGCTCCCCGAGCCGATGCAGCGTCGAGATCGCTCCCGTTTGAAAAAAGTCAGACATGCGCGCGGACTATGCGTTTCCCCCGGAAGCACTGACAAGGCGCGACTGGCCCCGAATTCCCTCGTGCCCTCCGTGCCCTCCGTGGTTCAAAATCGGAAGTCTTGAAGCTGATCGTCCTCCACTTCCACTTCCGCCCCGGCGGCGTCCGGCGCGTCATCGAATCCGCCCTGCCCTTCATTGTTAAAGAAATGCCCGGCATCGACCGCGTCATCCTCGCCAGCGGCGAAGCGCGCGATCTCGAATGGAATCGCGCCCTCGAAAAATCCCTCGCGCCCGTCGCCACCGAATTCTTCACCGACCCGTCATTCCGCTACGTCTCCGAGCAAAACGACCCCGCCAAAATCGCCCCACGCATCCGCGCCGCGCTCACGCGTTTGCTCACCGAAAACGACACCCTCATCTGGGCGCACAATCTCGCCATCGCCCGCAATCTCCCCCTCGCCCGCGAACTCACCCGCACCTCCGAATCACGCGGCCTTCGGCTCATCGCGCATCATCACGATTGGTGGTTCGACAACCGCTGGCTCCGCTGGCCCGAGATGCAGCGCACCGGCTTCCGCACTCTGAAACAAATCGCGCACGCCCTCTTCCCAAACAGCCCGCACACAAGATTCGCCGCCATCAATCGTGCCGACACCGCAATGCTGCGAAAACAATTCGCACCCCGCGTCGGCTGGCTCCCCAACCCCGCCACACGTCCCAAACTTCCCTCTCAAAAAAGCATCCGCGCCGCCCGCGACTGGATGCACGCTCAGCTCGGCCACGACGCCCCCATCTGGCTCATGCCCTGCCGCATCCTGCGCCGCAAAAACATCGCCGAAGCCCTCCTCCTCACCCGCTGGCTGCAACCCGAAGCCACCCTCGTCGTCACCGGCAGCGCCAGCTCCGCCGACGAAAAACCTTACGCAAATCGCCTTACCTCCACCGCCGCAAAACAAGGCTGGCCCTTGCACCCCGGTCTTCTCGATCACGCCGGGCCCGACGCACCTCCCCTGCCCCACCTGCTCGCCGCCAGCGAATGCCTCCTCCTCACCTCTCTCCAGGAAGGCTTCGGCCTCGCCTCCCTCGAAGCCGCCGCTGCCAACCGTCCACTTATCACGCGCCGCCTCCCAAACATTGCACCAGACCTGCTCCGCTTCGGCTTCCGTTTCCCGCACAGCTACCGAGAAATCCTCATCGCCCCCGACGCCTTCGATTGGCAAGCCGAGCAAGTCCGCCAGCACACGATGTTTTCCCAATGGAAGAACACCCTGCCGCGATCCTGCCGCATCTGGGCCGAGCGACCGCACCTCCTCCAAAGCGCCGCCCCCGAACCCATCCCCTTCAGCCGTCTCTCCCTCACTGCCCAGCTCGAAGTCCTCTCCCATCCCGCCGAAGAATCGTGGCAGAAATGCGCAGGCTGGAATCCCCTCCTCCGCGCATGGAA
>JANLQB010000034.1:0-3176 GCA_031367565.1 Verrucomicrobiota bacterium | reverse complement strand
AAATCGCCGGAGGACTCGCTCGCCGCGATGCGCGTGCGGTCCGGCTTCACCGTCGAACTCGTCGCCGCCGAGCCACTCGTGGTCGATCCGGTGGCGTTCGAGTGGGACGCGCTCGGGCGGCTGTGGGTCGTGGAAATGCGCGACTATCCGCTTGGGATGGACGGGAAAGGAAAGCCGGGTGGCGTGGTGAAAATCCTGACCGATGAAGACGGCGATGGGCGCTGCGACAAGGCGACGACTTTTATGGAGGGGCTCTCATTTCCGACCGGCGTCATGCCGTGGCGCAACGGCGTAATCATCGCGGCGAGTCCGGATATTCTTTTTGCCGCCGACACTGACGGCGATGGCCGCGCGGACGAGACGGGGGTGCTCTTCACCGGCTTCACGCCGGGCAATCAGCAACATCGGATGAACGGTTTTGAGTGGGGCCTCGATGGGTGGATTTACGGCGCGAATGGCGACAGCGGCGGGACGATCAATGGTGTGAAAATCAGCGGGCGCGACTTCCGTTTTCGCCCCGACACGTTCGAGTTCGAAGCGGTGAGCGGGAACGGACAATTCGGGCGGCGGCGCGACGATTGGGGAAACTGGTTTGCGAACAACAATCCGGCGTGGCTGTGGCATTACACGATCGAGGATCGTTACCTGCGGCGGAATCCAAAGCTGGCGGTGCGCAGCGTGAAAAAGCCGCTCGCGAACTACGCCGACGGCACGCGCGTGTTCCCCGCGAGCGCTCCGATGGCGCGCTTTAATCAGCCAGACAAGTACGGCCACGTCACAAGCGCGTGCAGCCCGAGTCCGTATCGCGATGAACTGTTCGGCCCGGACTTCGCGACGAGCGTTTTCATCAGTGAACCGGTTCATAATGTCGTGCATCGCGAAGTGCTGGAGCCGGACGGCGCGACTTTCACGAGCCACCGCGCGGCAGGCGAAGAGCAGTCCGAGTTTCTCGCAAGCGCCGACGCCTGGTTTCGCCCGACAACGCTGAAGACCGGCCCCGACGGCGCGCTCTACATCGCGGACATGTATCGCTTCGTGCTGGAGCATCCCGAGTGGATCGCCCCGGAAACCCAGGCTCGGCTTGATTTGCGGGCTGGTGCGGATCGCGGACGCATTTTTCGCGTGAAGCCGACCGGCGTAAAACTCCGACCCATCCCGAAGCTCGCGTGGCTCAGCGATGATGAACTCGTCGCCGCGCTCGACAGTCCGAACGGCTGGCAGCGCGACACCGCGCAGCGACTCCTTTTCGAGCGAAACGCGACGACCGCACCCGAACTTCGCCAACGGCTAGCGACCGCCACGAATCCAAAAACTCGCGTGCAAATCCTCGCCACGCTCGACCCGCTTCACGCGCTGGATGCTGATGCGATTCGCACTGGTATTCGCGACGCCCATTCCGCCGTCCGGGTGCAAGCCCTCCGCAACAGCGAAGCGCTCCCGCCGGAAATTCTGCCGACGATTCTCGCCTGTCTCGACGACCCCGATTTCACCGTGCGCCGCCAGCTCGCTTTCACGCTCGGCACATGGCGCGATGAGCGCGCCTCCGCCGCCCTCGCGCATCTGGCCGAGCGCGAGGGAGAACAAGATTCCATGCGCATCGCCATCCTGTCATCACTCGCGCCGGACGATCCGCTTTTCGCCAAGCTCAACACGGCTCCCTCAACGAGTGGTTCGGTGCCCGTTTTACCGAAGCCGACGACGACTGACCGCGCGAAGGTCATCGCCAGTTACGCGCAGATCAGTGAATTGAAAGGCGACGCGGGGCGCGGGCGTACGCTCTTTCAACAGCAGTGCGCCATCTGCCATCGGCTGCGTGGCGAAGGCCAGGAGGTCGGGCCTGATCTCGGAATGGTCGCGGGCAAGCCGCTCGACTGGCTGCTCACCGCGATCTTCGATCCCAACGCGGCGATCGAACCGCGCTACGTTGGGCAAACGGTGCGGCTGAAAACCGACGCGGAATTGACCGGACTCATCGTCGCAGAAACTGCGAACAGTATTACCCTGCGACAGCCAGGTGGTGGCGAGCAGGCGATCCTCCGCAGCGACATCGCCGCACAAAAGCCGCTCGGAAAATCGCTCATGCCCGAAGGGCTGGAATCCGTCCTCCGCCCGCCGGAACTCGCGGACATCCTGGCAGCTCTCCGGGGTGAGGGACGGTAAAGGAGCGGCGGCTGGAAGCGCGTCGGTCCTTTACGCGCTTCGTGATTCGAGGCGGTTATTTCCGCCAGAGCCACTTCACGGCTTCGGGGAAAATCGCGCCGCCGTGTTTGCTGTTGTGCTGGCCGTCTCCGAGTTCGAAGCGCACGTCGTACTTCATGTATTTCAGCGCGGCGTTCATCTGCTTGTTCGCGAGGGGCCAGTTGCCGAAAGGGTTGTCCAAATCGTTTTCGCCGTCTTGCAGCAAGACGCGGATCGGTTTTGCCTCGGTCTTGCGAATCAGGGAAGGATACGCGTTTCCGCCGCGCAGATTCACGAAGCTGCCGATGGTCGAGAGCACTTTGCGAAATTGATCGGGACGCTCCCACGCGACGGTGAATGAACAAATGCCGCCGCTGCTCGCGCCGCAGATCGCGCGCTGTTCGGGATCCTTCGTGAGGTGGTAGGTCTTCGCGACTTCGGGAAGGATTTCGTCGATGAGGAAGTGCGCGTAGCGATCGCCGAGCGAGTCGTATTCAAAGCTGCGATTGCTCACGGCCCACGGGCTTTTCGCTTCGCCTTTGCTCGGGTCGTGACCGGGATTGATGAAGATCGCGATGATCGGCGGGAGGTCGCCGCGCGCGATCAGATTGTCGAAAACGATCGGCACGCGCCAGTTGCCTTTTGGGCCGACGTAATCGTGGCCGTCTTGGAAAACCATGACGGGCGAGGGGACTGCGGAGTTGTATTGCGCAGGGACGTAAACCCACCAGTCGCGCGTGGTGCTCGGAAAGATTTTCGACTGCCACGGTTCCAGTTTCGTCACGACGCCGTGCGGTACGTCGGCCTTCTCCTCGTGATCGGGCGTCAGCGTGTAGTCGTCGATCGCGAAGGCCGACGCGGCGAAAAGAAGCAGCGGCAGCAGCGGACGCATCGCGCGGAATTATTCGCCGCCGAGGCGGCTCATCACGGCGGCTTCCATGCGCTCGACGTGATCCTTGATGCTCGGGTCGATTTCTTTCATGCGCTTGAACATGGCC
>JANLQB010000022.1:0-3662 GCA_031367565.1 Verrucomicrobiota bacterium | reverse complement strand
GCGGTGAGGAAGTCCGCCCGGCCCGGCTGAAACTCGCTTGCGACTTCGCGGATTTTTGGTTCGAGCGGCATCAGCGGCTTGCGCACGTTTTTCGGCAGCGCGCGGAGGAGCACCGCAATTTGCTCTTCGCGCAGGCCGGGGACCATCCATTGGATTTGGCCGGTCGTGAGTTGCTCGGCGACGGGGAGCGGCACCCGCACGGTCACGCCGTCGGTATCGTGGCCGGGTGAGTAGGCGTAGGTCACGGGAAGCGCGGTGTTACCGAGCGAGACGGAATCGGGGAACTGCGCGCGATCGTAGCTGGCATCGTGATCGCCGATGAGATCGGCCCCCGTGGCGCACAGAAAATCCGGCTCGCGCGAAATGCGGTCGCGGACGACGCGATTCAGATCATGAACCGACGACACCCGCTCGATCCGCTCCGCGTAAAATTGATACAGCGACTCATCGAGATCATGCGCCCGCTTACTCCGCACACGCGTGAGCGCCGTCTCGATCTTGTCGCGCACCTTCCGATTTTCGCTGAAGAACCGATGCGGCAACCGCGCCTCCTCCGCGACGAGCGCGCCGCGGATGAAAAGCTCCGTCGCCTTCGCCGCATCGATCGGCCCGAAATCCACCAGCCGCCGCACCAGCTCCAGCCCGCCGACAAACACCCGCTCCAGCACCAGCACGCGCCCCGCCTTCGCACTCCAGTGCGGCTCGGTGTAACGCCGCTCGCACAGATGCGCGCCGAGTTCGATCACCCACTCGGGATTGATCCCCGCGACCGTTCGCGCAAAAAGCTGCGACGTTTCCACGACCTCGCCCGCGACGATCCACAGCGGCTGTTTGCTTTTCTCCTCCGGCTTCGCGGCTCCTTTGCGCGGCTTCTCGCGGCGCTCGTACAGATTTGATCCGGGAAAAAGCGTCGTCATCCGATTGCCCGAAGCCTTGTAACCATTCCGCTCCTGCCGCAGCGCGATCTGCCCGAGCAAGCCGGAGAGAATGCTCCGATGAATCGCCGCATAATTGTCCTCCGAGCTTCCTCCTTTGCACGTGGAGCGTGGAGCGTTGGAAGTTGAACGTTCCTCCTCCACCGCATCCGCGAGCTGCCGGTGAATATCCCGCCACTCCCGCATCCGCGACTGCGACAAAAAGTTCGCCTTACAGAACCGCCGCAGCGCATTCCCGCTTCCCTTTCCCTCCGCGTCCGGCGACGCGCGCCAGATATTTAGTAGCGACATAAAATCCGAATCCGCATCCGCAAACGCGCGATGCGCCGTTGCCGCTGCTTCCTTCTGCTCCTCGGGCCGCTCGCGCGGATCGGGCACGCTCAGGCCCGCCGCGATGATCAGCATTTCTGGCAGCGCCTTTTCCTCCCGCGCCTGGAGCAGCATCCGCCCGAGCGTCGGGTCGATCGGCAGCCGCGCCAGTTCGTGTCCGAGCGGCGTCAGTTCGTTGAGGTCGCTCAGCGCGCCGAGTTCGTGCAGCAGCGTATAGCCCGCGCGCACGGCGGCGACGACGGGCGGATTCAGAAAGGGAAACGTCTCGATCTCGCCGAGCCGGAACGCCTTCATCCGCAGGATCACTTCCGCGAGATTCGCGCGCTGGATTTCCGGCTGGGTGAAACGCGGGCGCTTTTCAAAATCATCCTCCGCATACAGCCGGATGCACGTCCCCTCCTGCACGCGCCCCGCACGCCCGGCGCGCTGGTTCGCGCTGCTCTGCGAGATCGCCTCCACCGGCAGACGTTTCGTGCGCGTGCGCGGATTGTAGCGGCTCATGCGCGAAAGCCCCGCGTCAATCACATAGCGGATCCGCGGCAGCGTCAGCGAAGTCTCCGCGATATTCGTCGCCACGATCACGCGCCGACGCGGCCCCGGCGCAAAGATCCGCGCCTGTTCCGCCGCCGGCATCCGCCCAAAAAGCCCGATCACCTCGATGCCCGCGCCGAGGCTTCCCTCCAGCAGTTCGCGCGTGTCGCGGATGTCGCGCTCGGTCGGCATGAAGACGAGCACGTCTCCCGCGTCCGACTCGATCAGCGCATCCTCCGTCGCCCGCACTGCCGCCTCGATATGCGTGAATTCTTCATCCGTCGAAAACGACTCCACCGGCGCGTAACGCACTTCCACCGGCCACAGCCGCCCCGACACTTCCACGATCGGCGCGCCGCCAAACGCCTTGGAAAACGCCTCCGTATCAATCGTTGCCGACGTGATGATCAGCTTCAAATCCGCACGCTTCCGCAGCAGCCCCTGCAAGTAGCCCAGGAGAAAATCGATATTCAGCGAACGCTCATGTGCTTCGTCCAAAATCAGCGCCGAATAAGCGCGCAGCATCGGATCGCTCTGAATCTCCGCAAGCAAGATTCCGTCGGTCATAAACTTGATCTTCGTCTCGCGCCCCGTGTCGTCGTTGAACCGCATCTTGCACCCGACCTCACGCCCCCAAGTCACGCCCAACTCTTCCGCGACCCGACGCGAAACACTCAGCGCCGCGACTCGACGCGGCTGCGTGCATCCGATCCTCCCGCGCACGGCAAACCCTGCATCCACGCACATCTTCGGCAACTGCGTCGTCTTCCCCGACCCCGTCTCCCCCGCCACAACGACAACCTGATGCCCGCGCATCGCCGCGAGAATTTCCTCGCGCCGCGTACAGATCGGCAGGTCTTCTGGATAACGGATTGCGTTCATTTGGCTGGAAAGGTCCGCACGTTACACACGATCCATCCGGCGGGAAATGCCCGGTCGCTGACGGGAAAGCGAAAAGTGGAGGCGGCTGAGGATTTCAACCCCACCCGGTTTATTGCCGGGTTTCAGCGGATTGGCACCGCTGCCGCCCAGATGCAGACGCGGAGCGGGCGCTTTTGTTCAACGAGATTTCACGCGCGCTGAAGCGTGAGGTGAACGATTTCTGCCGGGGCTGCGGTGCGGAGCGGGAACCAGTTTCCCACGCCATTGGAAACGAGGAGCGTGCGAGCCGCGCGGCGATAGAGGCCGGACCAGTAGCGATAAATCACGGGGCCGCATCCCAATTCGCCGGTGACCATGAGCTGCCCGCCGTGCGTGTGGCCGGCGAGGGTGAGCGGGATGTCGTCCGCGTGATCGAAGGCGTGCGGATGATGGGCGAGGACGATGGGGAAAGCGTCGGGCTGGCGCTGGAGCAAAAGATCGCGCATGGATTTGGCGATGGTGGCTTCGCCTTGATTCGCGGTGTCGTGCGGATGTCCCGTTCCGCCGCCCCACTGAAGGCCGAGGATTTGCACCGACGTGCCGCGGATCGGGACAACGGCGTTCTGATTTACGAGTAACTGGATGCCCGCCGCGCGCGTGCTTCGCCGAAACTCGTCGGGGTTGATGAAAAGGTCGTGATTTCCTTCGCACATAAAAACGCCGTGCGCGGCGCGGAGCCGCGTCATCACGCTGAGGCCGGCAGGGAGATCTTTGAGGTCGAAATTGATGAGGTCGCCCGTGGCGAGGACGAGGTCCGCGCCGAGCGCATTCGTGGTTTCGACGATTTCCTCCAAGATCGAGCCGTGAGTCAACTGGCCGACGTGCAGATCGGTGACGTGCGCGATGGTAAGCCCTTCCAGCGCTGGCGGCAGGCCAGCGATCGGCACGACTAGTTTGCGGATGCGAAAATGCCGAAGCTGGGTAAGCGAAAAACCGGTGACGCCG
>JANLQB010000012.1:0-3764 GCA_031367565.1 Verrucomicrobiota bacterium | reverse complement strand
ATACGTGAAGCCGAGTTCCGATTGCTTCTCCAAATTCACCTTCGCCACGAAGAAGCGGACTTTCTGTTTGATGTAACTCTCGAGCACTTCGCCCGCGCCCGTGGGAATCTTGTAGCCGCTTTCCTTCAGCCAAGTTTCCAGCCCATCGCTCTGCTCCGCGCTGAGGATCACGATGTCGTATTCGCCCACGGTATATTGTGCTTCGATTTTCACGCCGAGGCTTTTAGCGCGCTCGGGTGCTGCCGCTCCTGCCGCTGCGGCGAGCGCCATCGTCTCCATCCTCGGCGCGCACGGATCTTCATCAAAATACTCCACCAGCCGCGGCGCGGTGTAAGCATCGAGATGCTCGATGAGCGCTTTGTCCGCGACGTGAATCTGCTCGCGCTCCAGAAAAGTCGGCACCGGAATCACGATCGCGAATTCCTTCGGATCGCCGCGAAAATCATTCGCCATCGTCATCACCGTTTTGTCGTCATTCCGCGTCAGGACGACCTGCGAGGCTTTGTTAAAAAGTTTCGTATCCGCCTTCGCGACGTAAAATCCGCAGAAGGCAAACGCGTGATTCGTGGCGAGCAGGGCGAGGGGAAGCAGCAGGCGTTTCATAGGAGTCGGGTGGTTAAAGGATTGGACGAACGAACCGCGCCAAAACTTAGCAGCCCATCGCCAGAAGACACGACCGGTTCGTCTGCGAAAGCTCGGCAGGAGCCTCGCCCTCCCATCAAAAGCTGACGAGATCCCGGAGCGCCTCGATTTTTTTGGGGCCGATGCCAGGGATTGCGTCGAGGGCCTCGGCGTCTTTAAGCGGACGGGCGTGGATGATTCGGTCCGCCATCTTCGGCCCGATACCAGGAAGGGATTCGATCTCGGCGGCAGTGGCGGTGTTCAGATTTACGCACCGCGCGGTCTTGCGTGATTGGAACAAGTTCTTGAGCGACTCGATCGTGCCGGGGCGGACCCACGCGCCCCGTCCGGCATCGGAGGCCTTGAGTTCAATCGCGCGGAGATCGCGCACGATTCGCTGCGAGGTGCCGGCATCGGGATATTCCGCGGGTTCGCCGTTCACGCGCGCGAAACCAGCTTCAACGAGGGCGGCGTCGAGCCGTCTGCCACCCTGCTCGACGATGCCATAAAATCGCGTGCTCCGACTCGCGCCGGGAGCCACTTGCCGACGAGTGATGACGCGAAATGGTTTTGCCAGAAAACTGGCGGTGAATTCTTTCGCTGCGACGCCATTATGGAGAATCGCGGCGTCCGCCGTCCGAAAGTAAGCGGCTTGCTCCGCGACGCGCGTGCCATATCCAGCGTCGGCCTCGGGAGCATCGACGAAATAAAGGCGCACGATCGCGGTGTTGCGACCATGCCGGACATGAAAGCTGTCGCCGTCGAAATAGCTGTTCGTATCGAGGGTGCAATCGTCCCAAATTTCCCACGTGGCACTGGTCGGAGACGGGGCCGCGTGGACGGCGAAGGCAAGCGCCGCAAACAGGGGCAAAGCGATGAACTTGTTCATCTGTCTCTTCGGGCGGTCAGCGTGAGGCACGGCCACCACTAGATGCCGCGCGAATTGCTCCTGCGCGGCTTGTTGAACGGGATCGAGTTTCATCCCGTGCATAGTGGGGGAGCCCACGCTGGCAGGCAAATTGCGACTCACGAGAACGGCGGGATGCCCCGCATGGTTCTCGCTCCTGGCAGTCCGCGCGTTCCACGCTCAACTCTGCGGCGCGAGACACGAGACCGCCGTCCGCGCCGCGTTTCAGGCCCTGCTTGAAGACTGCACCTCGCTGGTCAACAAAGGCCGCGCCGGTCTTTGTGGTCGTTGGAAATCCGCCTTACAACGCGCACCAACTCAACGAGAACGACAATAACAAGAACCGCAGTTACGAGGTCGTCGATTCCCGGGTGCGTCACACTTACACCGCCGACTCCGCCGCCACGAATAAGAACGCCCTCAGCGATCCCTACGTGAAAGCACTCCGCTGGGCCAGCGACCGCATCGGCGCGGAGGAAGGCATCGTCGCCTACGTCTGCAACGGCAGTTTCATCGACGACCTCGCCTTCGACGGCGTGCGCCAGCATCTCGCGCGGGACTTCGACAAAGTGTTCGTCCTCGACCTCGGCGGCAACGTGCGCAAAAACCCGAAACTCTCCGGCACGAAGCACAACGTCTTCGGCATCCAGGTCGGCGTCTCGATCAACCTTTTCGTTCGCAAACGGAAGCCTGCGAAAGTAAAGTCCGCGCCATGAGCATCGCCGAAATCATCACCGAACTCCCCAGGCTCACCCGCCCGGAACGCAGAGAACTCGCGCGCCGCCTTTTCGACATCGATGACGAAGAAGCCGCCTTGCTGCGCGAGACCGACCAGCGGGCGGACGAGAGGTTTCTGATGCTCGACGCGATGGAGGAGGAAGATGGCAAGGCCGGTGCCCGGTGAAGTTTGGATGATTGATCTGGGACTGGCGGCCAAGGTGCGGCCCTGCCTGATTCTCAGCGACTATCCGGGACCGGAGGAACTCGCGCTCATCGTCATCGTGCCGCACACCACGTCCCTGCGCGGCAACCGATGGGAGTTTTCCCTCCCGAAACCGTTCCTCAAGCCAGGTGCTTTTCATCTGCAGCAAGTCCAGCCGGTTTCGCTCCCGCGCTTGGAACGGCGGCTGGGGGTGCTGACCGCTGCCGAGTTCGCCAGGCTTGGTACGAAGCTCGCGGAATTGCTGCATCTCGCGCCCGGCGAAGTGGCATCATCCGATGGCTGAAATCCGTTACCACGCCGTGCCCGCCGATTGGACGCGGGAGGAGAAGCTGCGCTACCTCGCGAAGACGGGCACGCTCGGCGAGGTCGCGTGGACGGACATCGTGCCGAACAAGAAGCACCAATGGCTCACGGGCGATCTCGCGCCCGAGTTTGATGGGTTCCTACCCATCGGGAGCAAGGAAGCCAAGCAGAGCGCGGGCAGTCCCGCCGTCTTCCGCACTTACTGCCGCGGCGTTTGCTCCAATAGTGATGCCTATGTCTATAGCTTCGACTTCGAATCACTAACCAAGCGCGCGGAAGCAATGGTGGATAACTACAACAGCGAACTGGAGCGCTGGCGGAAGAAAGGCCAGCCAAAGGATGTGGAGGCGTTCGTGAAAGTCGATGCACACGCCTTGAAATGGGTGCGCCGGACGAAAAAGGAACTGGCGCGCGGATCTGAGATCGCCTTTCACGAAAGCCGCCTGCGCACGGCGCTCTACCGCCCGTTCACGCAGTTAGCCTATTACTTCGAGCCGGGTTTCAACGAAGACGTTTACCAATGGCCGCACTTTCTCCCGGACGAAAAAGCGGAAGACAAGAACCAGGTCATCGTGCTCAGCGATGCTGGCTCGGAAAAGCCGTTCATGGCGCTAATGACAGATCGCATTACCGACATGCACGTCGTGGGCGGCGGTGCGAGCGCGCAAGCCTTTCCGTTCTACACCTACGACGGCGAGGACGGCGGGCGGCGGGAGAATATCCCGATCTCGACCTTAGTTAGTTTCCAGCAACACTACGCCGACGAGGGCATTACCAAGTGGGACATCTTCCACTACGTCTATGCGGTGCTGCATCACCCGGAGTATCGCACCCGCTACGCCGCCAACCTCCGCCGCGAACTCCCGCGCATTCCGCTCGTTGTCGGGCGGCTCTGCCCGCAGGACGTGCCGCCTCTACACCGCGCCGGCGTGTTTCACGCCTTTGCCGCGATCGGGAAGCAACTCGCCGACCTGCACGTCCACTACGAAA
>JANLQB010000999.1:0-4365 GCA_031367565.1 Verrucomicrobiota bacterium | reverse complement strand
TCGTGAAAACGTCCGGCAATCCACAGATGGACGAGTCCGTGATGACCGCCGTGGAGAAAGTGACGCAGATCGATCCGCTGCCCGCCGGGCTCGGCAATGGCGAGTATTTTGATCTGAACGTGGCGTTCAAAGTCGGTGGCTAAGCGCGGAAGGATCATGGAGCGGCTCGCGTTGACACCCGGCCACCGGCGAGAGACGATGCGCGCAGCTTTGGCAGCCATGATTTTACCCGCCAATTTCCCCGCGTGGATCGCCGCGCTTTTCGTCAGCACGAGCGCGGCTTTCGCGGCCGACAGCGATCTCGCGGTCGCAATCGTTTACGACACTTCGGGCAGCATGAAAGGCAATGTCGCCGGGCGCGGTGGCGCGCCGGAACCGAAGTACGTGATCGCGAACCGGGCGCTCGCGGCGATCGTGGACAAGCTCGAAAAAGTGAACGCCGACGGGCCGCGCAAGGTGCAATGCGGGCTCTTCACTTTTCGCGATAAAGGCGGAAAGGAAACCGTGAAGCTCGGCCCGCTCGATGCACCCGCGCTGCGCAACTGGCTCACCGCTTTCTCCAAGCCCGATGGCGGTACGCCAATCGGTGGCGCAGTGACGGATGCGACGAATGCGCTTTGGAAAATCCGCGCGGATTCGCGGCACGTGCTCGTCATCACCGATGGCGAAAACACGGTGGGTGCCGCGCCGGATGCCGTGCTGCCGAAGCTCCAGGATCAGTGCCTGAAAAACGGGCTCGTCGTGCATTTCCATTTCCTCGCGTTCGATGTGGATGCAAAGGTCTTCGGCGGCATCAAACAATTCGGCGCGACGCTCGTGGGAGCCAGCGACGAAACGCAGCTCAAGCAGAAACTGAATTTCATCCTCGAAGAAAAAATCCTGCTGGAGAAAGAGTGAAACACTTCCGACCGCAGATTTCAGATTTCAGATTGAATGAGCCTCGGTTGTTCAATCTGAAATCTAAAATCTGAAAACCCAAATCATCCTATGTTCCGAGCCATCAAACGCATCTTCATCTTCCTCGGTCTCATGGCTGAAAAGGCCACCGAAAACGACGCCATCAACGCCGCCGTGGTCGAGCGCGGCATTCGCGATTCCAAGCTGCGCGCGGAAGGCGCGATGAAGGCCAACGGGCAACTCGCGAGCCAGAGCGCGCTGCTGAAGGATCAGATCAAAAAACAGGAACGCAATCAGCAGGAGCTGATGGGGCTGCTCCAGGCGGCGGCGGCTTCGGGCGATGAGGAAAACGGCGGGCACTACGCGGAGGAGTTGGCCCAGATCGAACAGGACATCGCGGACAACAAAGAGCAGCTCGCCAATCTCGAAGGACTTTACACGCAGAATAAGGAAATCATCGCGACGAGCCTGCGCGAGATTCAGAAGTTCGAGCGTGAATTTGAGCAGACGAAAGCGCGCGTGGCGGTGAGCAAGAATCTCGAAAGTCTCTCCGGCCTGATGAAGAGTTCCGTGTCGGAATTGCAAGGAATGCTGGGGGGGGAAATGAGCCAGTCGATGCAGCAACTCCGCGAAAGCGCCGCGAAAGGCGAAGGCCAGATGCGCTCGACGATGGACATCGCGAAGGAAGTCGGATCGGGCATCGTGCGGCAGCAGGAAATGCGGAAGGCGCGCGGGAAGATGCTGTTCGATCAATACAAACAGAAGATGGGCATGGTGCAGCCGGATGCGGCGGCGCCGGTTGCGGAAGTGCCCGCGCCGGAGCGGCAGAAAATCGCGGAATGATTTTAACCACTTACCTGCACGGATGGACACTCATGGTCTGGAAATGGTGTGGCGTTCCTTGCAAACATTAGTGCCAGTTAGTGCAGGTTAGTGGTTCAAAACTCTTAACTATTTCGTCTCCATGACTACTCGCGGCAAACTCGTCTTCACGCTTCTCTTTCTCGCTTTCGTCGGCTTCGGCGTCGTGCGCTGGTGGGGTAAACTCAAGCCTTCCAGCGGCCCGCTTTCCAAAATCGAGCAACTGGTGGGGAAAGACGTGGACAAGGATGAACTCAAATTCGCCGACACGCAGTTTGAAGTGCCGAAGCTCGATCCGCCTGCGGCGTATGTGCCGAAGGATAACGTCGTCGATATCGAGCTGAGCGAATACGCGGGTTACGCGGGACTCATCGCAGCGAATGGGGGGCTGGAGCCGAATGACAATTCGATCTTCGCGAAAAAGTTCGGCTTCAAGGTGCGCATCAAACTAAGCGAGGCGGAAAGCTGGAGCGCGCTGAATAGCGGGAAGATGGCGGCGTCGGCGACGACCGTCGATGTGCTAGCGGTTTATGGGCGGCAATTCCATGTGGTCGTGCCCGTGCAGATCGGCTTTTCGCGCGGGGCGGATGGCATCGTGGTGCGCAAGGACGTGCGCAAGATCAATGATCTGAAAGGCAAAGTCCTCACGGCCTCGCAATTCACCGAGAGCGATTTTTTCATCCGCTATCTCGCGCAGGAAGCTGGGCTCCGCGTCCACATGCTTTCCGGTTTGGGCGACAAGCCGGACCCAGATCAAATCAATCTCGTCTATGCCGAAGATGCGTTCGTCGCGTGCGATCATTTTATGAAAGAGCTGGACGGAGGCGATCAGCGCATCCTTGGCTGCGTGACCTGGGCGCCGCGGACGACGGAGGCCGTGGAGCAAAGCAAGGGCAAGGCGACGCTGCTCACCACGAACAAAAACCTACTGGTGATCGCGGACGTGCTCATCGTGAACAAAGGCTTCGCGCAGGCGCAACCGAAGATGGTCGAAGGGCTCGTGACCGGCATTCTCGAAGGCAACCGGCTCGTGCGGGAAAATCAGGCGTCGCAGCTCGACGTGATCGGGAAAGCGTTCAAGTGGGATCGCACGAAGACCCAGGGCGAACTCGCCAAGGTGCTGCTTTCAAATGGGCCGGAGAACCTCGCATTTTTCAGCGGAACGATCGACGCCGCAGGCAGCTTCGGCAGCATCTATCAGTCGGCGGTTTACGCTTACGGAAGTGAGCTGATCAAAAACCCGGTCGATAGCGAACGCTTCGTCGATACCACGGCGCTCAAAGCGCTGGAAACCGCCGGTGCATTTGCCGGCCAACAGATCGCGATCGCGCCGATCAAGACCGCCGGCGTGGGCGGCGTGGAGGACAATCCGCTGCTGAGCAAAAACATCCGCTTTCTCTTTAAGCCAAACAGCTCGGAACTCGACATCGCGAATCAGGACAATCTGAAGAGCCTCGGCGAGCTAAAGCAATTGTTGCAAGTGAGCCCTGGCTCGAAGCTCGTTCTGCGCGGGCATGTCGATAATTCCAAAGTGGAAGAGTTCCGCAAAATGGGCGGCGAACCGTTCCTACGCCAGCGTGCGCTCGAAGCGATCGAGTTGAGCAAAAAGCGCGCGGGCGAAATCAAGCGGCTGCTCATCGAGCGCGAGAAAGTCGATGCTGGCCGCCTCGAACCGCTCGGTCGCGGCTGGGAGGAACCGCTCGGCGCGGACCAGGACCAGAACCGGCGCGTGGAAGCGCAGTGGTTCACGCTGGAGTGATTCATCTGTGAAACCGACGTGGCGTGAATTCATCTCCAGCCCGCACCACGCGCTCATGGCGCTGGCGACGCTGGGCCTGGGATTTCTCGCTGCCGAGCCGCTGTCCCTGATCGCCGGAGCGACGGCGTATGTGGTCGGATGGGTGTTCGTGCCGGGGCTGCCGCTGTTTCAGCGGTATCTGAAGAATAAAGAGGAAGCATCGCGGCTCGCAGCAGAGAGCGGGGAACTCGCGGAGTTTAACCAGCAACGCGCCGCGCTCATCGACGGGCTCACGCCCGCGCGGCGCGACCGCTATTTTGCACTCGCGAAAGTGGGCAAAGAGATCGGCGTCGGCGCGACGGCGGACGATCCTCGCGTGCGGAAAATCGAAGAGTTGATGTGGACCTTCCTGCGCCTTCTTACGATGGAGCAGTCGCTCGATCAATTCCTCGAAAGCGAAATCCGCGACGACGTGCCAAAGCTGCTCGCGGCGTCGAAAGAGGAAGTCGAGCGCCTGCGCGCGGAAGTCGCTGCCCTCGGCGACGGCGCAGCACGCGATACGAAAACGCGGCTGCTGAACTCGCGCGAGGAACTCCTCGAAACCCTGGCAAAGCGTGCCGAGCGACTGGAGCAGGCAAAGTCGAATCTCGCCCTCGTCGGCTCCGAACAGGAGCGGCTCGACCAGCAAATCAAACTCATCCGCGCCGACTCCATCGCCACGCGGAACGCCGCCGCCCTCACCGCCCGCATCGACGCCACCGTGGAGCACCTGGAGCAAACGAACCAGTGGCTCGCGCAGATGGATGAATTCCGCGATCTCACCACCGATCTCCCACTCACCACGCAGCGCGCAGGCTTCGGCGAAAAAA
>JANLQB010000964.1:0-2888 GCA_031367565.1 Verrucomicrobiota bacterium | reverse complement strand
CTCCCGCGAATCGGCGGACTTGACCGAAGTCCACGCCGCCATTCAGCGGGAACACAAAGATCCGAGTGCTGACGTCACGCCGATCCCTCTCTGGGTCACAGTGCTTTGTGGGGCGGCAATTTGCTGGGCGGGTGCATACGTCGGGATGTTTCACGGCGGCTTTAACAGCAACGTGTATAACGAGTTTGAAAGCTCACCCGCGGTTCTCTTCCCGCAGCCCCAAAGAGCCTCTGCAAAGGCAGGAGCGATGGTGGAAGAAGATATGATGGCGATCGGTAAGGGTGTCTATCTCGGCAACTGTCAGAATTGCCATGTCGCAAGCGGCTTGGGTCAACCGGGGGCGATTCCCCCTTTGGCTGGGTCTGAGTGGGTGAACGGAAACGAGAAGCGGTTGGCGATGCTGCTCCTAAAAGGATTGATGGGACCGATCACGGTCAAAGGCGCACCTTACAACGGAGTAATGCCTCCGTGGGAAGCGGCTCTGAACGACAAAAAGATTGCGGCTGTTTTAACCTATGTCCGTCAGGAGTGGGGCAACAAGGCACCGGCCATCGCACCCGCGCAAATTACCGCGGCGCGCAAAGAATTCTCCGCAAAGAAGGTGTCTTGGACACAAGCGGAAGTGATGCAGATCCCAGAAGATGCCAAACTGGAAGGCGGCGCTCCTGCCGGAACTGGCGATGCTGCTTCCGTAACCGCGGCTGCCCCGACTTCTGCTCCCGCGACAACGCCACCTGCGCCTGCCGCTCCAGCACCTTCAACTCCGGCCCCCGCGCCAGTCGATTCCGGAAACGCGGTGGATGCTGGAAAAACGGGATACATGATGATCTGCGTCGCGTGTCATCAGCCGACAGGCATGGGTTTGCCGGGCATTTTTCCGTCCTTGTTCAAATCGGAATTCGTGAACGGTTCGCCAGAGCGCCTGATTGCAATGGTGCTGAAGGGAATTAACCCTCCCTTCAAATACAAGGACGTGACTTACGCGGTGCCGATGGTTCCGCAGGAAGCGGCGCTGACTGACGATAAAATCGCGTCAATCCTGACTTTTGTGCGTTCCTCGTTCGAAAACAGTGCCCCGCCCATCCGGACGGAGTTCGTTACCGGCGTCCGCAAGAAGTTCCTCGAACGTAAAACTCCGTGGACTGAGGCCGAATTGACCGGCTGGCCCGCAGAAGCCAAATGACCAATCTCCATTGACCATGTTCACCAAGTCGCTCGTTCTCATCGCAACCATCGCAACCATCGCTACTACAGCCAACGCGGCCGCTGCTGGCACCCCTGCTCAACTTGAAGAAGGCAAGGGGATCTATATGACGATCTGTATCGCATGCCATCAGCCAACGGGCCTTGGACTGCCGGGCGTGTTTCCTTCGCTCGCCAAATCCGATTTTGTCGTTGGCTCGCCAGAGCGCCTCACCGCGATGGTGCTGAAAGGAATCAATCCGCCGTTTAAATATAGGGACGTGACCTACGTCGTGCCGATGATTCCGCAAGAAGCATTGCTGACGGATGATAAAATCGCATCCGTTCTAACCTACGTGCGTGCATCTTTCGAAAACAGCGCCGCCCCTGTCAGTGGTGCTTTCGTAGCCGGTGTGCGGAAAAAAATTCTCGACCGCAAGACTCCCTGGACCGAAGCCGAACTCACCGCTTGGAAAGACGAAGCCGCCCCCGCCAAATAAGCACCCGCGTCGCTCACTCCATGCCTGCTTTTTCAAAACTCAACTCACTTCTCCAATATGTCTGATCCCGCTCACGCACACGGTCACGACGACCACGGACACGACCATCACGAACTAGGCTTCTGGCGGAAGTGGGTCTTTTCAACTGACCACAAAGTCATCGGAATGCAGTATGGCGTCACCGGGTTGATTTTTCTGATGGTCGGTTTCGGGCTCATGATGTTAATGCGCTGGAGCATTGCTCACGGCTCCGCACCTTTACCCGGTCCTTTGGGATCATTCGCACACTGGGCCTTTGGTGAACGGGTATTTGGATTGTCGAAAGATGCTGCGGGTAACGCCGCTGGCTACTTCCTCACGTCGGAGGGCTATAACGTTTTTGGCGCGATGCATGGCACGATCATGGTGTTCTTTGGCATCGTTCCTGTCGCATTCGCCGCATTTGGTAACTATGTAATGCCACTTCAAATCGGCGCGATCGACATGACCTTCCCGCGACTGAATATGGCCAGCTTTTGGTCGTTCTTCATTAGTTGTGTCATCATGGTCGGCAGCTTCTTCGTGCCCGGTGGCGCGGCCAAGAGCGGGTGGACCTCTTACTCGCCACTCGCGGGATTTGCGGATAGCGACCTAGCCTACGGCGCGCAGGCGGGATTTTATCACCACATCATGAATGGCCAGACCCTCTGGATCATTGGCATGGTGTTTAATATCTCCGCGTCTCTTCTCGGCTCGGTGAATTTCATCACCACCATCGTTCAGCTCCGGGCACCCGGCATGACCTGGATGCGGATGCCATTCTTTTGCTGGGCGGTCTTTATCACTGCCTACCTCTTGCTACTCGCGTTTCCGCCTCTGGAAGCCGCTGCCGTCATGCAGCTCATGGACCGGGTATTCGGCACTAGCTTTTTCATGCCTACCGGCCTGATCGTAAACGGTCACGCTGCACCTTTCTCAGGCGGTGGAAGTCCGCTGCTATGGCAGCATCTGTTCTGGTTCCTGGCGCATCCTGAAGTTTACGTCCTGATCCTCCCGGCTCTCGGTATGATCACCGAGATCATTGCCTGCAATACTCGCAAACCAATCTGGGGCTACAAGATGATGGTTGGCGGTATCTTCGCCCTCGCATTCCTCTCCTTCATCGTCTGGGCGCATCACATGTATATGACTGGGATGGGAGCGAAAGTTGCCGGTTTCTTCCAGACC
>JANLQB010000949.1:0-2291 GCA_031367565.1 Verrucomicrobiota bacterium | reverse complement strand
AGGTCAAACTCCGAGAATTCCAAGAGAACATTACAAATCGGGCACAAGGCCGAATTAGCGATTGGGCGGCGCGGTAACGATCCGGCCACATCCTCGGGGCAAACTGGAGCGCCTACCATTTCGTATGCTTGAAGAGTCAGTTCAGCAGCCACCGCGAGACAATTGGCGTAAGTCTGATGATGCGCCGGAAAAAAGGCGTCGCCTGCCGAGAGTGTCCAACGCGGCTGCCGATTGCGGCGCTTTTGAGTACCATCTTCAGCCTTTCCCCAAGACGCGCCACGCGTGTTGAACGAATCACGCTCAATCTTCTCAGCTACTTTCGGCTTCACATTTTGCAAGTGAAGCAAGAAGGGCATATCAGAGCATCTTCCGGGATGTCCCCCTTCTCGCACACAGGAGCGCCCAACTCCTCCCAATCCTTTACCAAATCGTTTTCCGCAAATTGCCATAGTGATACGGCTATTGCCGCTTTCCAAGAAATGACTCGGCTTTCGCGAGAAGCTTCGAAGATGTAATGCCGAGCGCGTTTGCGAACGCGTCGATATTCTTCAGACTGAGATTGCGTTCCCCACGTTCTACACTGCCGACGTAAGTGCGGTGGACACTCGCCATCTCTGCGAAAACATCCTGGGAAACGCCAACGCGCTCTCGTTCTTGCCGAACGGCAAGACCGAAAGCCCGAAGAAGTTTCTCATCGTGTTCCATTGCGCCATCACAGCAAGATGACGCCTTTATGGCGACAGACGTAGGGTAGAGTTGTGATTAGGCTGGCGAGTTTTTCACCCTCGCTGCCAAGCCCTCAACTTGGCAACGCCGTTTTTGCGCGGGGAATGGAGCGGAGCGACATCGCCTGCCGCCCCTCGGCAAGCTCCGGGCCTTGAGCCTGTCGAAACGGCAGGCAGCCCGAAGGGTGGCCGTGGCCACGGTCAGCAACCTGAGCTTCGTGGTGAGGGGCGGGCGGAAGCGGTGACTGGTGATTGGTGAAAAGTGATTGGTGAGCAAATCCAAAGACCCAACCGCGACCGAAGCACAGCGTCCACTTTCTGCATCTCCGCAGGCGTCAATGCACCGAGCCAGTGCGGCGGCGCGTGAAGGCGTGTGAGGGATTCGTGCACGAGTGTTTCACGATGGCGGAGATTCAGCCGCGGATTACTCCGCCCCCGGCGGATCGAGCAGGCGGCGCGGGAGGTCACGCCGACCGTCAACGATTCGCACGATGTCGAGGATGTCGCCGCAAACGCGGTAGAAAATCAGATGCCTGTCGAATGGCTTTCGCACGAGGAAGAACCGGATCCCGGCGAGCTTGGGGTGCGCGTAATCCGTCTCCTTTCCAATCCACGGATGGGTGGCCAGCAGCCGCACGGTGGTCTTAATCGCATCGGTGAAGCGCTGCGCCAGGGCGATGCTTTCCCTCTGCGCATAGTAGTCCGCTTGCAGCGCGATGTCGGCGAGTGACTCCGGCGTCTGGACGACGCGCAGGCTCACGAGGCCCCGTGTTTATCCCGCAGCGATTCGATGATCCGGTCGAAGTTTGCCTCGTCCCACGGAATGCGCGGGCTGTCGATCACCTCCAAGAGAAGGTGCTCCACTTCGCCGCGATCCATGTCGTGAAAGACTTCCTCCCCCTGCCACGCGGTGAGCGCCGCAGTCACGACCGCCGCAGGATTTTCAAACCCGCCCACCTGCAATTTTGCGCGCACGAATTCATCCAACTCGTCCGGGATCGTGATGGTCATGACGCAAATGGTGCTTCTGCTGCAGCAGTTCGTCAAACGTCGTTTTTCGAGTCGGCCAGGCTCATTTTTTTCTGCCGCCGCAGTTCGATGGCGCGGGCGGCGATGCGGTCATCGAGCGGCAATTCCGGCAGCGCGCCGACGAGCAATTCCAGACGGGCGCGCCGCATTTCATCCAGCAGGTGCCAGCGGGGAAAGCCGAGCACTTCGATGCGGCTCATGTGGCGAGGCAGGCGGCGGCGTCTTCCACCCACCGGCTCAGAAATGCGCCCTCGGGCTCCGCGGCTTAGATGAGGATGTTCGGTCGAGGAGCATCGCCGTGGTGGAGGAGCGCCCGCGGGATCACTCCCGGCCCGGCAGGGGACGGTCTTCGCGCTGCTCGCGCTGCCATGCGGCGGGATCGGGGATCACGTCCTTCAGCCCGCCCAGCGCACGCAGCGCGGCGAGGGCTTCCCTGCGCTGGCCGAGCATCTCCGGGGTCGCCAGCCTCGGGGCGGATTCCGATTCATCCGCCGCCTCCAGCGTCGCCTCGACGCGCACCCTGCGGTGCCGCAATTC
>JANLQB010000996.1:0-4308 GCA_031367565.1 Verrucomicrobiota bacterium | reverse complement strand
TGCTCGGAGTTTAATTTGGTCGGGACTTCCACGAGCACGCGCACCATTAAATCGCCGCGTGTGCTGGAGTTGAGTGAGGGAATGCCTTTGCTGCGGAGCTTAAAGACCGTCGCGCTTTGCGTTCCGGCAGGAATCTTCAGGTGCGCTTTGCCTTCGAGCGTGGGCACTTCTACTTCGCCGCCGAGCGAGGCGGTGGTGAACGGGACCGGGATTTCGCAAAAGAGCGCATCGCCGTCGCGCTCAAACACCTCGTGCTCTTTGATGTGGATGACGACGTAAAGATCGCCCGGCGGACCTCCGCGAATTCCGGCTTCGCCGTTGCGCGAGCTGCGCAGGCGGGAGCCGTCTTCGATGCCGGCGGGGATTTTCAGTTTGATCCGCGAAGTCATCTCCGCGCGACCTTCACCGCCACATTTCCGGCAGGGCCGCTCGATCACGGTGCCGGTGCCGCGGCAGCGTCCACACGTCTGCGAGACCTGGAAAAATCCGCGTGAGCTGATGACCTGGCCGCGCCCATTGCAGCCGGGGCAGGTGACGGCGCGCGAACCCTGTTCTGCACCGGTGCCTTCGCAGACGGCGCAGCCTTCGAGCTTGGAAACTTCGATCTCCTTATCGCAGCCGAAGGCCGCTTCTTCGAGGCCGATCTGCATGTCGTAGCGCAGGTCCGAGCCGCGCTGTTTTCCCTCGCGCTCCGTGCGCCCTCCACCGCCTCCTTGCGCTCCACCAAAAACGCCGCCGAAGACTTCGCGGAAAATGTCGAACGGATCGTGCATCCCACCCGCGCCCGCACCCCCGCGCGGCCCGGCATTTCCCTGCGCAAATGCCCCGTGTCCGTAGCGATCGTAAGCGGCGCGTTTGTCCGCATCGCTCAAGATTTCGTAGGCTTCGCCGAGTTCCTTAAATTTATCCTCCGCAGTGTGATCGTCCGGATTTTTGTCCGGGTGAAACTTCACCGCGAGTTTGCGGTAAGATTTTTTGATTTCCTCGCCGTTGGAAGTCCGCGTGACTTCGAGGACTTCGTAATAGCAGCGCTTGGTGGACATCGGCGTGGAACTATTCCGCCTTCCCCTTCGAGACCATGACCATCGCGGGCCGCAGCAGGCGGTCGCGCAGTTTGAAGCCCTTGCGGAGCTGCCGCAGGATCACGCCTTCCGGCACCTCCGTGCTCGCTTCCTGTGCCACGGCTTCGTGTAGATTCGGGTCAAAGGTTTCGCCTTCCGCTTTCACCGTCTCGACACCCACGCCGGTTAGAAAATCGGTGAGCTGTTTGGCGACCATGTCCATGCCTTTGAAAATCGCGGAGTCTTTGGCGTCGGTGCGCGCCGCGTTCAGACCGAGTTCGAAGTTGTCCAAAATCGGCAGGAGCTTTTCCAAAAAGCCTGCATTGGCGTATTTCGACGCGTCTTCTTTTTCGCGCGCGGCGCGTTTGCGGAAATTTTCAAAATCGGCCTGCGTGCGTAGCGCGAGATCCTTGAAACGCTCCATGTCGCTCTGCATTTGTGCGAGGAGTGATTCCTCGGATGCTTCTTCGGGCGTGTCGGGCGTTTCGTCGGTGTTTTGTTCAGTCATTTCTTGCGGATTGCGATCAAGGTGATGTCGTCGTTTTGCGGTCGGGCACCGACGAATGTCCAGAGGTCATCGGTCAGGCGCGTGATGATAGCAGCCGCGCCTTCCGGCGCACTGGCCTGGATGGATTTGATCACGTTTTCCATCCCAAATTCCTCCTCGTTTTTATCGAGCGCCTCGGTCACGCCATCCGTATAAAGGATGAGGCAATCGCCGGCCTCCAGAGACAGGGAAAAATCGCCTGTGACTCTATTAAACACGCTCCCGCTGTCAATGCCCACGGCCATTCCCGGCGGGTTGATCTTCGAGACGGTCTTGTCGCTGGCCCGGTAAAGCAGCGGCGCATCGTGGCCCGCGCGGCTGAGGATCACCTGCGCCGAGTTCTTTTCGAGAATCGCGTAGGCCATGCTGATGAACATGTCCTCTTTGATGTCGGGAAAAATCTGCGCATTCACCTGATGCAGCGCCTTGGACGGGGAAAGCTGCCCGCCCGCCTGACTGCGCAGGACGCTGCGGCACATGGCCATGATGAGCGAAGCGGGCACGCCTTTCCCCGAGACATCGGCGACGATGACGCCGCAGTGCTCGGGATCGACCGCGATGTAGTCGTAGTAGTCGCCGCTGACCTGTTTCGCGGGAATATTGATGCCGCTGATCTGGTAGCCGTTGACCTCCGGGGCGTTCGTCGGCAGCAGGATGCGCTGGATCTCGTAGGCGACCTGCAAATCCTGATCGAGCCGCTTTTTTTCCGCGGCTTCGGCGGCGATGAAGACATTGTAGAGTGCGAAGGCGGACTGCTCGGCGATCGTCTTGAACGCCTGAAATTCGCTGGTGAGAAATGCCTCGCCCGGTGCGCGGCGTGTGACGGCGAGCAGGCCGATCTTTTTCTCATGGTAAATGAGCGGCGCGACGGCGACGGCGGCGGGCCGAGCGGCAGGTTCCGCGCCTTTGCCAAATTCCAACCGCGGATCGTCGCCACGCAGCATTTCCGGCGTGCCCGTTTTCCATGCGGCTCCCAGCACGCCATCCCAAGGCGCGATCGCGTGGAGTTTCAGGTGATTGTGGAGCGTTTCCGGCGAGGCGGCGGATTTCGCGGGCACGTCGAAAAGCGCCGGGCAGTTTTTCGAGATGAAAGCCGGGCGGAGTTGGCCGCTCTTTTCGTTCGTCAGGTAAAGCGCGCCGCCTTGCGCATCGAGGATGCGCATCGCGCCTTCCACGATCAGTCGGTGCAAATCATCGGCCCGCGCGTCTTCCGAGAGCGCCGTGCCGAGACCGTGCAGGAAATCGAATACGCGCGTCTCTTCGAGTTGAATTTTCGCGCGCGCAGCCTCCAGCATTTCGATCTGAGTCCGCAGCCGCCGATACACGATCATGGAAAAGACACCTAGCGCCGCCGCGAGTCCCAATGAAATCGCCGTCCACATCGGCAATCAGCGTGTGAGATGCAGGTCCTGCTTCAGGTATTCGAGCACATCCTTGAATTTCGCTTCGTTCGCCGGATTCGCCGCCACCACCGCTTCGTGCGCTTCGAACATCGTCTCGGCGCGGGTATGTTTATCTTCGACGACAGCAGGCAGCGACTGATGCACAGGGGCCGCGGCGGGAGGCCGGCCCATGGTGAAAAACTGGTCTAGGCCGAGATTTGCGAGCAGATCGTGATTTCGCTCGTTCAGATTCACCACGCAAAGCTCACCCGATCCGAGTTCCCTCAGCCGCAGTGAGAGACCGGTCAGCGTTCCCATAAAAGTCGAGTCCATGACCGGACACAGTTTCAGGTCGATGACGAACTGTCGGTAGCCACGGTTGGTCATCTCTTTGCCAAACTGCTTCAGCCCCGTGGCATTCGTAAACGAGCCCTTGCCCTCGACGCGCACCCAGACAGTGCGGTCGGAGACGCCGACTAAGATGGAAGGTGGAGCGATCACGAAAGGCGGTATTGATTCTCGCAAAACTAAATAACGCAACTTTGACGCCAAATGCGGGAAACTTGTTCAAGCCCGCTTCCGGGGACGACAAAACAGCGGTCGCAGGTTCCCATCGCGCCGGATCAGTTCCAGAGGAACGATTGATTCAGCGCCACGATTTTCCCGTTTTCAATCAGCACCGCGCGCCACGCGGTCACTTTTCCATCGTCCATAAAATCGTCGCCGATGATGTCGAACTCCGATTTGAAGGAGCCCTTCGCGGCCGGATACGGGAATTCCCGCGCCTGGACATAGGAGCCGAGATTTGCCTGCCGATATTCAAAGCGCATCGTGAGATCGGCCTTCCGTTTCGTGCGCCAGAAGAAGCTGAAATACTGGCCGTAACGTTCGCGCCGGTCGGCGCTGGTGATCGCGCCAAAGAATACGCGCTGGCGCTCAAAAGTGATCATTTCTTCCTGCGAGGCGACGGGTTTCGTGGTGGTCGGGTCGTTGAAGTAGATCTTCTGTTTGCGGAACTGAACGGCGTCGTCCAGGGCGAGCGGCAGGACACGGGCCTTATCGAGGAGTCGAGGCGGCGTCGGCGGCGTGCTCCATCCGGTCGCGGCCAGAGCGAGCGCCGTGATCTGAATTAGGAACCTTTTCATGAGGGCGGAAAGTAAGCGGGCAGCGCGAGGGGTGTCAATCGCCACGCCGTTGATCAGTCTCTGCGTTCGATGTTCGAGGTTCAGCCCCGCGCCGCGACGTTGGAATTCAGGACGCGCATTCGGACCACAGAGGTGCCTGCGGCGGGCTGAACGTCGAGCGTCGAACATCGAAC
>JANLQB010000370.1:0-2391 GCA_031367565.1 Verrucomicrobiota bacterium | reverse complement strand
GCTCGCGGCTGGAGCGGCGGCGATGACCGGTGCGGCAGCGGTAGAATCGAAAACGATTTTGATTCCAGCTTCCGTGAAGATGTCCTTCGCGCCGGGTGTCAGGCGAATCTCGCTATTCTGCCGGAACTCCTTGGCTCCGGTCTTCACAAAGTCAGTGGCTTCTTTTTGGGCGATCAGTTGCATAGGTTATTCCTTGTAGAAAAATTCATCGACGAGTGCGGCGCAGTAAGCGTCCACGGGGGTTGGCTTCTCAAAAGGGCAGGCGGCTTCACGGCCTTCGCTAATGGCGATATCCTGGCCGACTCCCGCACCGAGTTGGTCGTAAACGACGATCGCGGGATCGTATTTTTCTTCACCATTAAATGTGTCCGTCTTCCAAGGCAGCGTGAGCAGCAATCGCTCGCCAATGTATTTCGGCGAACGCACAGATAGCGTCACGCGACCGATCACCGTCCCCATCCTCATAACGCGAGGCTCCTTTCGGGATCAATGATGCCGAGCACGGTCCAGCGCGCGGGACTCCGTTCACTACCCACGATCTTCCGAGCCTCACTCCCATCGCTCGAAATCATCACCTTCTGCCCGATGCCTGCGCCGAGCGGATCAAGCACGATTTGCGGAGCCAGATCGGGACTATCCGGAATCGCGATGAGCAGCCGCCATCCATCGAGGCTTTTGTGCTTCATCGTCGCGGTGACGTGTCCCTTGATCGTGGCGAGGCGCATTTAAAACAGGTTCAAGTTTTCAACCATCACGCAGCGACGTGAGCGGGTGAAAGTCATCGGCGTGGTCACGCCTTCACCAGTAGGTGTCGCAACGCTAAAACTAAGGAACCCTTCACCACCGAGACCTAGCCCTGTCATGCACGGGCCGTTCTTGATAAAGAGCGTGGTGTCCACGACCTGCGCCATTTTGGTGAGGTTGCGGATGTTCTGCGAATGCATGATCGCAGTGTGTTTGTAGCCGTGCTCAGCCTTGATCGCTTCCTCGATGGCCACGTCCACATTCGGCACACGCACGACGGGGATGAAAGGCATCATCTGCTCTTCATCGACAAAGATGTGATCCGCTTTCGTTTCGCCGAAAAGGAGCTGGGTGGTCGGCGGCACATCGAGTCCGATGGCTTTCGCGAGCACCGCTGCGTCACGTCCGACCAGGTCGCGATTCACCACTGGATGCGGACAGCCCGCGCCTTTTCCTTGCGGGAAAACGAACGCTTTCTCCGCGAGCGCTTCGACTTGTCTCGCGTCGAGTTGCACCGCTCCAGCACGCTTGAGCGCAGCGATGAGTTTGTCCGCGACCGCTTCCACGACGAAGACTTCCTTCTCGCCGATGCAGAGCAGATTGTTGTCGTAGCTCGCGCCCTGGATGATCGACTTCGCCGCGATCTCAAGGTCGGCAGTTTCATCCACCACCACGGGCGGGTTGCCAGGCCCGGCGCAGACCGCGCGCTTGCCGGTTTTCATCGCCGCCGCCACGACCGCAGGGCCGCCAGTAACGCAGAGCAAGCGCACCTTCGGATGCTTGCACATCACATCGAAGGTATCGAGCGTCGGCTTCACGACCGTAGTGAGCAGGTCCGAGATGCCGATCTCTTGAAAGATGGCTTCGTTGTAAGCCTTGATCGCAATGGCCGCGCACTTCGCAGCGGCCGGATGCGTGTTATAGACGACCGAGTTACCCGCCGCGATCATGTTGATCGCGTTGCCAGTTAGCGTCGGAACGCTATGGGTCGAAGGGGTGACGGCACCGATCACTCCCCACGGAGCGAAGTCGATAATCGTCAACCCGAAATCACCGCTGAAAGCCATGCGCTCCAGGAACTCGACGCCCGGAACGAGGTCGCCGCAAATCTTGAGCTTCTCGATCTTGTGATCGAGTCGTCCGATCTTCGTCTCCGCAAATTCGATCTCTCCCCACTCCTGCGCCTTCGCCACGCACATCTTGCGGATCACCTGGATCGCCTTGCGCCGAGCGGACACACCGAGTTCGCGCAGCTTTTCAAACGAACGATGCGCGGCCTCGCACGCCGCAGCCATGTCTTCATACACGCCGAAGCTGCTCGGGCCGGAAGACGCCGCCTTTGTCTGCGTCTGCAATCGGGCGAGCACTTCGCTCACCACTCTGGATACTAGTCTTTCGTCAATCGTTGCCATTTAAGGGAGTCTGGTTATTGCGCCTTGTAGAGAATTCTTTTTGCCACATCGACCGTGTCCACGATGCCGATTACGACGGCATCCAGCGGTGCGTTTTTGTCGTCAGCGGCCAGCCGCGCGGAGCTGCCTTGGACGACGAGCACAATTTCACCTTCACCCGCACCGAGGGTGTCCGTGACGACGAGGGTGCTCGTGCCGGGTTTCCACTCTTTCGCCGTCGGCGAATCGATCACGA
>JANLQB010000898.1:0-1540 GCA_031367565.1 Verrucomicrobiota bacterium | reverse complement strand
CGGAAATCGTCGGAAGAAAGATGAAAGATCTCAACGCCCGTGACGAAGCCTCCGCGATGAGAATCATCGCCGGCACTGCCCGCCAGATGGGTGTGGAAGTCGAAGTGTAAGCGCCTTCCTAACTAACTAGTTTTCTCAAAGTGCCGTTCAGGAATCCTGAACGGCTCTTTGCTTTTTTGGAATGACCGCGAACAGGCGCTTCTGGGGGCAAATTCCATACGGGTCCATCTTCTCCCATGAAATGGACCTCCGTGGAAGTTCAGCGGGGTTCTCGTAGATTCAGATCGGACAGAAATTCAGTTTTGAGAACCTTTCCGGTGCGGTGGTCGCACCGCTTTACAAAGCCCTCTGCATAATTGGGTCATTGCCGGGTGTTACGCGGAGAAGCGAACGGAGATTATATACGCGCAAGAAGCGGATTTCGTGGCGCCCATCGGGACTTAAACAATTGAGGAGCCAAGCTCTTCCGGGTGTGTCCGAGCCCAAAGACGCATACGAACCCAAAGCAAGGACAATACACAAATGAACCACGGCCACTCGGACTTGGTGGAATGGCGCGACTTCGGGGATGAAGGAGCCGGAAGGGCGAATAGGCAAATTACACCTATCAAAACAGAGACACCGATAAGGGCCGCAGGCGGGATCACAGGATACGCGTGGTAGCCATAACTATGTAATCTTTGCGCCTTCTTGCTCTTACTCCTTACGGCCGTGGAAGGATCGGCGGCGGCCCGGGTCGGTCGCCTTCTGCGGAAAGTAACTGCGGTAGCAGTTCGTTCTTCGGTGGGATGATCGTGATGCGGGCTTTGCCTTCCACGATCTTTTGCGTTTCGAGGATGTCGAACATCACTCCGAACACTTCGGGATCGGCGGAGATTTTCATTAGGGCTTCGCCGACGATTCTTGGGCGCGTCGCGGCGGCTTTGGCAAACTCGATGGCGGCTTCGCGCTCGGCGGTGCTGGTGATGATGCTCACTTGATTCGCGCCGTCCTGCTTGATCGCGCTCGTCACTTGCCGCAGGCGATTCACGACCTTTTCCTCGATTTGGCGGATCATGCCGGTGTCGCGGAAATGCACTTTGCGAATATAGACGCTGCCGAGTTGGTAGCCCCATTCGTTCGATTTCGGCGAGACTTCGGCGCGGACGGTTTGCGACATGACATGACGATTTTCCAGCATCTCGCCGAGTTTCATATTGTTGAGGCAGCGAACGGTCGCGTTGCTCACATTCGCGGCGAGGGAGCCGCGCGGGTCGGTATTTTTAAAGAGGTAAGCGACGGGATCGCAGAGAAACATCTCGAACCAAATCCCAATACCCATCGGCGCGCCTTCCTCACTATTCACCGGCTGGCTGCGCAGATAGGTTTGATCGAGCCGACGATCGAGGATGTAGCGTTTTCCGAGGATGTTGATGATGGGTCCGGCGAGGCCGAGTTGCATCCAGAGGAAATAGATTCCCGGGACGTCGAGCACCGCGCGCACTTTTCCAAAGAGCACGTAAACGTGGGTCGTGCCCTCCTCGACGATCGCGTAGAGGCC
>JANLQB010000806.1:0-7095 GCA_031367565.1 Verrucomicrobiota bacterium | reverse complement strand
AATTGGGAGAAATGGGTGGAAAAGGCGATGAGCCGCGGAGAGGGCGCGACCTTTCACAATCTTTGCCGCGAAAATGCGGACGCTCAATTTGAGCGGCGATCGCGGAAACGGAGATCACGAGGGAAATTGTGAAGTGGCTTGGAATAGCGCGGGACACTTCGCGCGCGATCATGATTTCTGGAAATACGCGCTTCGGTAAAACGGAGAGCCTGCACACTTGGTGCGCGATGAATCCCGGAGCGGCTCGGCTCGTGAATAAGCCGGCATCCAATTCGGAAGGAGACCTGCTGCGCGAGGTCGCAAAGGCGATTGGGTGCGGAGAAGCGTGATGGATGCCAAGCTGCCATGCGCCTTTTGCCTCACGCCGCAGAGCTGCAATTCAGCGCGGCACCGTTTCGTGAAAACGATGGCGGTCGCGCGAATCCACTTCCCAAAGGCGGACGCAAAATATCTTTCTTTCGTCGTCGAGAAAGTGAGCGCGACGGACCGCAATTACATGAGCGATCTGGAAAAGATCGCCACGCTAGCGCGTCACAACGCGCGCGAAAACGGACGCGAGACACCCCTGCTAGCCGACATCAAGGCGGCAATCGCGGACGTGCTGCCGACCCCTGCGAGAGCCGCCAGCGAATCGGTGCCGATTGTTCATCTCCCAGCCACTTTGCCGAGCGCACGCAAGGACTGTGCAGACGCCTTGCAAATCACGTCCAAGGATCACATTCACACACGGCGTGGCTGCGCGGTTCATCCTCGATTGTATCCAGAGCGTTGTCGGCGATGCTGGCCGCCACTTTTTATGCAACACTCCAAATCCTTTGGAAGCCGGATGACGTCCCTTCTACTGATCGTGTTTTTCAGCCAAAACCAACCGGAGGCGCAAGGGGCCGAGCGCAGCCCGCGGCAGCGGAAGGTCGGGCTCGTGCTGAGCGGCGGCGGTGCTTTGGGTGTGGTGCATGTCGGCGTGCTGAAGGCTTTGGAGGAGCTACACATCCCGATCGACTACATCGCGGGGACGAGCATGGGCGCGGTGGTGGGCGGGCTGTATGCAAGCGGGATGTCGCCGGAGGAGATCGACGATTGGTTTCGCCATGCCGATTGGCACTTCCTGCTTTCCGATTCGCTGCCGCGGGAGAGCGAATCCTCCCGCAATAAGCAGCGCCAGTTCGACCTCAATCAAGGGATCGCCTTCAGCGTCTCGCGCAAGGCGACGAAGCTGCCGGCGGGCCTGGTCTCGGGCCGCAATGTGATGGCAAGCCTGCGTCAGCTCACGATGCCGGTGCGCCATATCAGCGATTTCGATCGGCTGCCGATTCCCTTTCGCGCGATCGCGACGGATCTCGAGACGGGCGATTTGGTGAAACTGCGGAGCGGCGATTTCGTGGAAGCCATTCGCGCGAGTATGTCGATCCCGGGGGTCTTTACGCCGCAGCGGATCGATGGCCGGCTGCTGGCCGATGGCGGGATGGCGAACAATTTGCCGATCAGCGTCGTGCAGGAGATGGGAGCCGATGTGGTCATCGCCATCGACGCGAGCGATCAGCTTAAAAAGGAATCCGAACTCGATACGGCGGGAGCGATGGCGAACCAGGTGCTGACCATTTTCGTCCAAAAGCAGACGCGCACGGAGATCGCGCGGCTCGGGCCGGGCGATGCGCTCGTGCGCGTGAAAGTGGAGGATATGTCAGCGTCCGATTTCGTGAAGGCGGCAAGAGGCATCGATGCCGGATATGAGCAGATGATGCAGGCGCGGACGGCGCTCGCGCGGTTTTCGGCGGGGCCGGAGCGATTCCGGGAATACATCGCCGGGCAGCGCGTGGCGCGCGGGGAGGTCGTGCGGGTTTCGTATTTGAAAGTGCGGACGCCGGAGGGGGAGTTCGAGCACGCGCTGCCGGAGCCGGTCGAGTTTCAGGTGAAGCACGCGCCTTTCGTCCGGCTCCAGAGCCTGCTCGGCGGCCTGGGCGAATTGCAGAAGTTCGACGTGAGCGATTACGAGGTGATTGGCAAAGAGGGCGGCTACGGGCTGCTGGTCAATGCGCGCAAGAAGCGGACGGGGCCGAGCGAACTGAGCTTCGGCTCCAGCTTCGGCTACAGCTCCGCCGATGAGAGCGATTTCAGCCTGCTGCTCTCCTACCGCATGACGGAGCTGAACTCGCTCGGCGCCGAGTGGGGGACGTTCGTGCGCCTCGGGAATACGACCCGCGCAGTGACCGAGTGGTATCAGCCGGTGGATTGGCAGCGCCGCTTCTTTCTCGCCGCGCAGGGTCTGTTCGGCAGCGATTTCATCAATGGCCGCGATGCCGACGGCGATCCGCTGCGCTTCCGGCAGCAGGACTGGTCCGCCGGACTCGATCTCGGCGCGCGGCTCGGGCAGTCGGGCGAATTGCGGGTTGGTTACGCGCGCGGTTTCACGCGAGTCAGCCGCCGCCTCGGCGTGGCGGAGGACGTGCCGACGACTCTGGACCGCGGCTGGGTTCATGCGGACCTGGCGCTCGATACGCTCGACGCGCCGAGCTTCGCCACGCGCGGCACGTATGGGCGGGTGTCGCTCGTCGCCTCGCGCGAGGAACTCGGCGCGTCCGACAACTACACGCGGCTCGAAGGCCAGTTCTATCAGCCGATCACCTTTGGGAAATACACGCTCGTGCCGCGAGTGAGCGCCGCGCTGAAACTCGGCGGCGGTCGCGTGCCGATCTATGACCAAGTGCCGCTCGGCGGTTTCCTGAATCTCTCCGGGCTTTCGAACGGAAGTCTCTTTGGCGAAAACGCCGCGCTCGCGGAGTTGGTCTGCTATCGGAAATTGTTGGAGATCACGCCCGGATGGGGACGCGCGCTCTACGGCGGCTTTTCGGTCGAGGCCGGCGAGGTCTGGGCGGAGGCGCGGGATTTCGCGCTCGGCGACGCGGTCGTCGCGGGGAGCGTCTTTCTTGGCGCGGATACCACGCTCGGCGCGCTCTATCTCGGCGTCGGCATGACGGAGGGCGGCAACACCGCGATCTATCTCCAGCTTGGCTCGCTCTTCGGCCAGGGGCGGCATCAACGTTAAATGTCCGCGAACCTCGATCGGCGGATTCCGCTCTGGATCAAGATCGCCTACTCAGCGTTTCTCGCGGTGATGATCCCGAGCTATTGGCGCGATTACGGGCCGACCAATTTCCTCTACTTCTGCGACGCCGCCGCATTCCTCACGCTGGCGGCCCTCTGGTCGGAGAGCGCCCTGATCGCGAGCGTCGCCGCGGTTGGAATCGTCCTGCCGCAGTTGGTTTGGGTGCTCGATTTCGCCGTCCATTTTGCGGGCATGAAAATCACGGGGATGAGCGATTACATGTTCGATGCGAAGTTGCCGTTGTTCACACGCGGGATTTCGCTCTTCCACGGATGGCTGCCGTTCTTGCTCGTCTTCGCGGTCTGGCGCTTGGGCTACGATCGCCGCGGATTCGCAGTCTGGGTGAGCCTCGCGTGGGTGCTGATTCTCGTCTCGTATTTCTGGATGCCGCCGCCCGGCGCGGTGCTCGCCAATCGCCAGCACCCCGTGAACATCAACTACGTCTTCGGTTTCAGCGACCACACTCCCCAGTCGTGGATGCCCGCCTGGGCATGGCTGCTCACGATGCTGCTGAGCCTGCCGATCCTGGTCTGGTGGCCGACGCATCTGCTGCTGAGGCGATTCTTCGTGCGCGAGAGAGCGATGTGACTTTGGGGGTTGATCCACTCGAAATTGAAACACTTGGACCATTGCGGAGCTGCCCCTAACATGTCGGCTCGCATTATGAAAAATCCTCTCCGCTTGATCTCCCGCTGCGCCCTATTTTCGATGCTCGTTTTCAGCGGGTGCTCGACGCCGTCGAGCGGGTCGCGGGATCATGCTTACGTCGCTTATTGGCCGCCTGCTGACCGCGGGAAAACGCGCGTGGCGGTGAAGGACATCATCGATATGCAGGGGCTTGTGACGTCGGCGGGGTCGCAGTTTTTTGCGAAGACCAATCAGCCTGCGGCGCGCGATGCCGCGTGTCTGCGCGGGGTGCGAAACGGTAAGGTGCAGATCGTGGGCAAGACGAATCTGACGGAGCTGGCGGTGGGTGTTTCGGGGATCAACGATTATTTTGGCACGCCGAGAAATCCGGTGACTCCAAAGGGCCGGCGGATCCCGGGAGGGTCGTCGAGCGGCTCGGCGGTGGCGGTGGCGAATGGCACGGCGGACATTGCGATCGGGACGGATACGGCGGGGTCGATTCGCGTGCCGGCGGCATGCTGCGGCGTCGTGGGGTTGAAGACGACGTTTGGTCTCGTCCCGACCGATGGCGTGTATCCGATTTCGCCGACGCAATTGGACACGGTCGGGCCGATGGCGAAGGACGTGGCGAGCACGGTGCAGGGCATGGATTTGCTGCGAGCCGGATTTGCCGGCCGATACCGCACGGCCACCGCGGCGAAGCCTTCGGCGGGGATGATCAAGGTTGGGCGTCTTCGCCTGGATGGCACGAGTGCGCAGGTGGATCGCGCGGTGGATGACGCGCTGGCGCGAACCGGTTTCAAAGTCGTCGAATTGGACGGCGGCTTTCAAAAAAAATGGGACCAAGCCCAGCGGGACGGAAAGACCGTTGCGGCGGCCAGCGCCTGGCTGACCAATCAAAAACTGCTGACCGCACGCGGGGTCACCGTGCGGACGAAAGCGATCATCACGCTGGGAGCGTTTGAATATAAGACGAACTATCGCGCCGCGCTGAAACGGCAGGCCGCGTGGCAGGCGACTCTTCGCGCGGTTTTCAGGAAGGTGGATTTCATCGCGCTGCCGACGCTCCAGACACTGCCTCCCAAGGTTCCGCTCTTTGGCTTATCGGCGGCATTTGAGGCACTCGTGCTCGGGAGCCAGAACACGGTCGCGGTGAATCTCGCCGGCAACCCCGCGCTCGCGGTGCCGATTCCTGTCGAGGACAAACATGTCCACGTCTCCAGCCTGCAGCTTGTCGGGCCGCGCTTGAGCGAAGCGGCTCTGCTGAATGCCGGCCGGCTCGTGGAAGCGCGCGGACGTTGAGGCGGCGTCGGAGATTGTTTCGTCGCGATGACGACCGCAGGGATACCGAAATGCGATTGGTTTTTAGGCAACGCGGCGTGGAGCGCAACTTGCGGTCCTTCGTCTTGCCGCGAGTTATTTTATATGCGCTTCCCGTTTTTCACCGTCACGATTTCCGCTGCGGCGACGCTGGTGTTCGGCGCCGGACTGGTCCGAGCCACGGGCCCCGCGGATGACCTCATCAAAAAAGGCGACGTCTTTTACGCCCGACTGCTGCCCGAGGAGGCGCTGAAATTTTACCTCCCCGCAGAAACGCTGGAGCCGAACAACGCGAGTTTGCTCGTCCGCATTTCGCGGCAATACCGGCACCTCATGAGCGACGCCCCGAAGCGCGATGAGAAACTAAGGCTCGGCGGCATCGCGGTGAGCTACTCGCGCCGGGCCGTCGCGCTCGCGCCGAACGATCCGGAGGCGCAGCTTTCCGTGGCGATCAGCTATGGCAAGGTGCTGCCGCTGCAGGGGAACTCGGAGGGGGTCGAGAATTCGCGGGTGATCAAGGCGGCAGCGGAAAGGGTGATCAAGCTCGATCCGCGCAACGATCTCGGCTGGCATGTGCTCGGTCGCTGGTATTTGAACATGGCCGATGTCGGCGCGGTGAAGCGCGCGCTGGCGCAGGTCGTCTATGGAAAACTGCCGCCGGCCACAAACGAGGACGCGGCGCGATGCTTCGAGAGGGCGATCGCGCTGAATCCGAACCGCCTGATGCACTATGTCGAATTGGGCCGCACGTATGCGCGGATGGGGCGCACAGACGACGCGCGGAAATTTATCACGAAGGGGTTGGGCATGGCGGAGACGGAGAAGGATGACCCGGAGACGAAAAGCAAAGGGCGCGAAGTGCTGGAGAAACTTTAGCAGCGAGCGAGTGCTCAGCTTTTTCCGGCCAAATCCGCGAGATTGCCATCGATGAAATGGTGGTGCCAGAGCTGCGTCGCCACGACGGCGGCGAGGCCCATTTCGACCGAGAGGCGCGGGAGGGAGCCGGGGCGCATCTGGCGAAACGCGCGCCGCCAGTGCTGGACTTCCGCGACATCGAAATAGCCGGTACGCCGCAGCGATTCTTCGCTCATGAGTTCCGCCACGTAGGCTGGCTCGGGGTCCAAGTGGAAGCTGTCGAGCGGCGCGCGGAAGATCGCTTTGCGCCTTCGATAAACCGACGGCGGCAGCCAGCGTTCCGCGAGCAGGCGCAGGAGGTGTTTGTCGCGAAAGCCGCGCAGTTTCCACTTCGGATCGAGCCGCGCGGTGAAGTCGAAAACGGCCTCATCGAGAAATGGATAGCGCACTTCGACCGACGAGTGCATGGCCACGCGATCGCCCTTCGCCTGGAGAAGATGCCCGGCCAGAGTCACGCGCGCGGCGACCCAGATGCTGCGGTTCAGCGGGTGCCAGCGCTTCGCGCGCTCCACGGGAAATCCGAGTTGCTCCCACGGGCGATTCGCGGCGAGCACTTGGCGCATCGGCTCGGCGTAAAAGCGTAGCTTCGAGAGACCGAGGAGGCCGTAGGAATCGATCCACGCATTCGGCCCGCCGACCGCCGCCTCCACGCCCGCGCGAAACTCGGCGGGATATTGCGGCACGTTGTTCAGACGGAGAAAAGCGCGCCGCGCGCGGTCGCTGAGCTTCAGGCCGGGGATGAAGTCGAGAAACTGAATCGCTTTCGCCGCCTTATACCACGGATAGCCGACGAGCCACTCATCCGCTCCCTCGCCGGTGAGCACGACTTTTTGCCCGCACGCATGAACCCGCCGCGCCAACTGCAACAACGCCGCGCTCGACGTGTCGATGACTGGCGCCTCCGCTGCTTCGATCAACTCGGGATACGTGTTCACCGCATCGGCTGCGGTGAATTCCTGCACGATCGGCGGCTTCGTGCCGATGTGCTTCGCCACGAGATTCGCGCCGCTGAGTTCGTCCAGCTCTGGCGAGTCCACGCGGATCGTGTACGTATTGATCGCCGAGCCTTTCAACCGGCAGGCCATCGCCGCGATCATCGCGGAATCCACGCCGCCGGAGAGATACGAGCC